>JAITHR010000063.1 GCA_031279895.1 Spirochaetaceae bacterium | reverse complement strand
CCGTTGTCGGCGAGGGCGTGGTTATCGGGAGCAACGCCTTTGTTACCCAATCGGTGCCGGAGAATACGAAAGTAAGCGTGAAAAACCCGGAACTACAGTACAAAACAGACGACCGCACCTCCTGGGAATACAAAGAACTCCGTCAGGAAGGCTTCTGGGACTATGCAATCTAGCCGCAGCCTCCCCGTCTCCGCCCGCCGGCGGCGGGAGGCACAGCATGGCCGCCTGTTGCTTCAAAATGGTGCAACACCGTGTCCGGTGAGCGGGCTGGATGCTGCTTAGGCGCGGCTACGCTTCGCGCAACGGCGGGCGGTTTGCAAGCGGTGCGTTGTTGTGCGCGGTAAGGGGGCTTGTGGTGGTTCGGGGCGCGGCCCGGGAAGCGCGACCGCCTGGGGGTGCGACCTCACCTATGACTACGTGCGGATAAACGGCGACTACCGCTCCTAACCCCCCGCCCAGCCTCCGGCTGTTCCGGCATGGCCGCAGCCTCCGGCTGCTTCAGAGTAGTGCAACACCCTGTCCGTTTAGGGGGCTTGCACAGCCCAGGCGCGGCTACGCTCTCGCGCAACGGCGGGCGGTTTACAAGCGGTGCGTTGTTGTGCGCAGTAAGGGGGCGCGTGTTGTTCGGGGCGGGGCGCCGCGCAAAAAGAAAGGCGCGGCCCCCGTGGTGTGGGGGAACCGCGCCTGTTACATCAGACCGCTATGGTGCGGGATTAGTTGGTGGTAACGGTAACTGCGCCGCCGGTGCTGGCAAAGGTGTCACCCGTATCGATGGCAACGGCGCCGGTGGTGGCCGAGATGGAAGCGCCGCTGGCGCCGCCGACAATGTTTGTGTCGCCGGTACCTGTCGCATAGGGGGAATCGGAAATATTGCTTCCGCCGGTGCCGGTCGTGATGGCGCCGTTTTCCGCCAGTTTGAGTACGCCGTACTGCGCGATGTTGATGATGCCATTGGTACTAATGTCGAGCGTTACCGTGTCGATAACCGCGCCGGCGGTGGCTTCCGCGGCAATCTTGATGTCCATGTTTGCTGTGCCGCCGGTGAGGGTCGCGGTGGCGGCGCTGCCCTTAACGGTACTCCATACTTCTAAGTATAACACGCCCCCCGCCAAATTTCCACAGCCGCCGGCTGTTTTAAACAATTTCTTGCAAAGCGCGGCAAACCGAGCTGCGACAGCTGTGTGGCGCAAGGCAGGAAGCTGCCGGAACCGTCGGAGACGGCGGCGGCTGGGGGGTCACAGACCCCCCAAACCCCCCACTGCGGCTTCCCGCGCCGCGCCCCGAACAACGCGCCGCCCCTTACTACGCACAACAACGCACGGCTCCCAAACCGCCCGCCGTTGCGCGAAGCGTAGCCGCGCCTTAACAGGAAACAGCCCGCTCACTGGACAAGGTGTTGCACTACTTTGAAACAACAGGCGGCCATGCCGGAACAGCCGGAGGCTGCTACGCACAACAACGCACAAACCGTCGCAAGTTGCGCGAGAGCGTAGCCGCGCCTTAACAGCAACCAGCGAAGTAAATGGACACGGTGTTGCACAACTCGGAAACAACAGGCGGCCATGCTGAAGCCGTCGGAGACGGGCCGGAGGCTGGGCGGCCATGCCGGAACACCCTTCGGGTGTTGACACGGTGTTGAAGGCGCATACACAATAGAAAGAGTATGTTCAGAAATGTAAAGATCGCGGCAAAAATCTTTTTCATGGTTTTGTTTATCTCGCTGTTTACCCTGCTTCTTATTACCGTCATTTCATATACCCAGATGCTCGGGCTCACCAAGTATTCCCAGGACGCGAATATCCAGCTGGGGATCACTTCTTCGCGGCGCTCGCGGGACGCTCTTATACGCCAGGCCCAGGAATACCTCGACAATATCGCCGCGAAGCAGGCGGAAGGCTCTGACGCCATGTTCCGCCAGGTTAATACCGAGATTACCGCCCTCACCGAATACGTGGAGCGGCTCTACGCCAACCCGGAGGGCTTTACCGGAAAGCCGGTCCCTTTCGTGCTTGACGCGCCGCCGGAAACGCCCGGCGCTAAGTATATGTACGCCCCGGGCGTGGCGGCAACGCCGGCGGTACAGGAAGAGCTGCGCCGAATCTCCAGCGCGGAATACGCCTTCTCAGGGATATTTAAAAACAACAGCCTCCTCCATAATATCTATTTGGGAACCGAGAGCGGCATCTCCTACCGGTATTCCGCCTATACCTCGTTTAACCCGTCCTACGATCCGCGGGAGCGGTCGTGGTACAAAGCGAGCATGGAAAACAAGGAAAAAACGATCTGGATCGATACCTACGTTGACGCTTACGGAATCGTTACGGTAACGTGCGCCCGGGCTTTTAGAAACGGCGCCGGCGTCTACGGCGGCGCGGTGGCAACCGACGTGCTTCTTACCGAGATTATCAAAACCATACTGGCGCTGCGTATCGGCAGGGGCGGCTACGCTTTTCTTCTTGACCGCGAGGGCGCCTACATAGCCCATCCCCGGTACGGGGAAGAGGGCTTTAATACCGATCCCCTGGAAGACGCCGTGGGGCCCTGGCGCGAGGCGCTGGAGCGCATGATCGCGGGCGTGCACCGCGGAAGCATCGTGGAAATGTACGGGGAGGAACGGTACCTTACCACCGCGCCCCTTCAGGAAACCGGCTGGACACTGGGGGTGTGCATCCCCATTAAAGAGGTGGCGGCGCCGGCGCAGGAAACCCAGGAAGATATTGCGGTGTTTACCAACGACGCCCAGCGCTATATTCGGGATACCCTCTCGTGGGTGCTGATACGCTTCATCATTATATTCGCGGTTCTGGCTATTCTGGTGGTTACCTTTTCCTACATCCTTTCGACCACCATCACCCAGCCCATTGAAGAGCTTACCAAAACCGTAAACCGTATCAGGAGAGGCGATTTGAATACGGTCGTGAAGGTCAGGGGCAAAGACGAAATAGCGGATCTGGGCGCGGCCTTTAATAAAATGACGGTGGACCTTAAAGCGTATATCCGAAACCTTAACCGCGTAACCGCGGAGAAAGAGCGGATAAACGGCGAACTGACCGTGGCCTCCAATATCCAGATGAATATGCTCCCCCGTATCTTTCCCGATTTCGAGGACAACCGGCTGTTTGAACTCTACGGAAAAATGGAGGCCGCCAAACAGGTGGGCGGCGATTTCTACGACTTTTTCTATCTGGACGGGAACAAGACGAAACTCGCCCTGATTATTGCCGACGTAAGCGGCAAGGGGGTTCCGGCGGCGCTTTTTATGGTCATTGCCAAGACCCTCCTCAAAACCCACCTCCTCAATACCGCGGAACCCGCCGAAGCCATGACCAAAGTAAACGGGCTCCTCTGCGAAGACAATGAGATGTGTATGTTCGTTACGGTGTTCACCGGTGTCATGGACCTTGAAACAGGGGATTTCACGTTTGCCAACGCGGGGCATAACCCCCCGCTTCTCGCGCAGAACAAAGAGGAGTACCGGTTTCTGGAGGTTGCGAGCGGCGTCCCCCTTGCGGTCGCGGAAGACTTTCGGTATCAGCAGTCCACCATCCCTTTCCGGCCCGGGGACCGGCTCTGTCTGTACACCGACGGCCTTAGCGAGGCGGAAAACACCCGGGGCGACCGGTTCGGTAACGAGCGGCTCCTTGAGACCGTCAACGCCTATCGGGATCTGACGCCGAAACGGTTCGACGATTCCGTGCGGAAGGCGCTCTCCGGTTTTGTAGACGGCGCGGAGCAGTTTGACGACATCACGGTACTCACCTTTTTATATACCGGAAGACAAGCCTCCCCATGAGCCCCCGCCGCATAAAACAGATTTTATTCGTATTTTCCGTTGTTCTGGTGGGAACGGTCCTGGGCTTTCTGTGGCTCCTCAACCTAAAGCAGCCTGACGAGTTAAAACGGATATTCCTGCTCTATATCGCCGTGCTGTGGGCGGCTTCCGTCGCGGCCTTCGGCATATTCTACTACTGGGGCGACATCTTCACCGCCGAAGGCGCGCTCGCCCAGGACAGCATTACGCGCGTCATGGTCAGCATCCTCATCGTGGTACAGACGGCTTTCGGCTTTGTAAGTTACGCGTACCGGGAAATGAACTTTTCCTTTGATTCCTTTGACCGTGTGCGGGAACTCTACGAGAAAATAGACTGGAACGGGGAATTTGAAAAGGAGCTTGCGCTTCTCCCGGAAGAAATCGACCAGATATACCGCCTGGACACGCGGGGACGGCTCGTCTACGCGAATCCCGTGCGGGACGGCTTTGACCCGCGCTCCTATAAGCCGCGTGAAAGGTATATCTTTCCCCTGCCTGACGGCGGGTCTTTGGGAATGCACATCTCAAGGTCCTATCATACGAAGGCAAGCCGGCGCATACTCCTTGATTTGTTTACGGTTCTCGTGGTGTCCCTCTTTCTCGGATTTGAGCTTGTGGTACTGATTATCCGGCATATCGAACACAGGATAGCCCGCATACAAAACGACATCCCCCCTCCGTGCGAGGGCCTGACGTATATCCGCCAGATAGCGTTCCTCTTCTATTTCGCGTTCAGAATGCCCGCCGCGTTTATTCCCGTCATGGCAGGCCGGCTCCTTGAGTCCGCGGTAAAAACCAATAACACGGTTGCTGCCAGCATACCCCAGTCCGCGGAACTGCTTTTCACCTGCGTCGCCATATTCGTTACCTCGGAGATGGTTATGAAACGGGGCTGGAAGGCGCCTTTCCTGGCCGGAATATTCTTTGTGGTTATCGGCACCCTGTTTTCCGCCTTCGCCACCTCTTTCGCGCTCTTTGCCCTGTCCCGAACCGTGGCGGGCTTGGGCTACGGGTTTTGCTGGATGACCCTGCGCTCGCTCTCCCTCTTTGCCGAGGACCCTTCGGAGCGGGCGCACGGATTTGCCCTGTTTAACGCGGGCTTATACGCGGGAAGAAACAGCGGCTCGGTGCTCGGGGCTATTCTGGCGGACCTCACGGGGTATAAGACGGTGCTTGTTATCGCGGCGCTGACCACCGCGCTCTGCGCCGCCGCGGTCGGCGTCCTCAAAAACGCGAAACTGCCCGCCCCGCAGAGCCGGACCGACGTCCCGCGGCGCCCGGAAGAGAGGGACCCGCGCCGCGCCGGAGGGTATGCGCGCATTTTCTTTTTCTCCCTGCTGCTTATCGTCCCTTCCTGTATCATCCTTTCCTATTCCGGTTACTACCTCCCGCTGTATACGCTCGAAAGCGGGGGCGAAACCGCCGATGTGGGACGGGCGCATCTCCTTTACGGCATCCTTATCGTGTACGCGGGCCCGAAACTCTCGCAGGTGTGCAGAAAGCGTTTCGGTAACGGCCTGGGCATCAATATCTTGTACAACCTTCTCCTGTCCGGCGCGCTGGTAGTTGCGGGCCTTTGGGGAGGGCTGTACGGCATCGCGCTCACTATGCTTCTTATGGGCATGGCCGACAGTTTCGGTTTTGGCGTACAGAACGATTACTTTCTCTCTCTGCCCCTTATTTCCGGCCTTCCCGCAAGCCGGGCGCTTTCCATTTTGAGCCTGCTTAAAAAACTTGCGGAAATACTGGGTCCCCTGACCTTTGCCCTTGCGATAAGTATGCCTGAAAGACGGGGCGTTTTGCTGCTGGGCATCCTCTTCACCCTGCTGGCGCTCCTCTCCCCCTTCACCGCCCGCCCGTCTCCGACGGTTCCAAACAGCGTCCCGCCCCGTCTCCGACGGTTTTAAACACTGTTGTTTCTTATATGATTCAGTTTTACTCTGATATGATTCAGTTCCGCCTTGGAAAGATTCATGGCCGCGACAAACGGAAGTCCTCCTGTTTCGGGCGGGTATCTCCCCGCTTCGGCGGGAAGCCCGTCCAAGTCATTCGGGAGCCCCCGCGTGTTACGGGGGAGCCCCCGCGTGTCAGGGGGGAGCCCCCGCGTGTCAGGGGGGAGCCCCCGCGTGTCAGGGGGGAGCCCCCGCGTGTCAGGGGGGAGCCCCCGCGTGTTACGGGGGAGCCCCCGCGTGTTAAAGGGGAGCCCCCGCGTGTTACGGGGGAGCCCCCGCGTGTTAAAGGGGAGCCCGTCCGGGGTAAACGGGAGCCCGTCCAGAGTAAACGGGAGCCCGTCCAGAGTAAACGGGAGCCCGTCCAACATAAACGGGAGCCCGTCCAACATAAACGGGAGCCCGTCCAGAGTAAACGGGAGCCCGTCCAAGTCATCCGGACGTCCGTCCAACATAAACGGGAGCCCGTCCAGAGTAAACGGGAGCCCGTCCAACATAAACGGGCGCCCGTCCAGAGTAAACGGGAGCCCGTCCAACATAACCGGGAGCCCGTCCAACATAAACGGGAGCCCGTCCAACATAAACGGGCGCCCGTCCAGAGTAAACGGGAGCCCGTCCAAGGTAAACGGGAGCCC
>JAITHR010000057.1 GCA_031279895.1 Spirochaetaceae bacterium | reverse complement strand
TGCCGTGCCTCCGGCGCCGCCGGCGGACAGGGTGTTGCACCGTTCGGAAACAACCGGCGGCCATGTTTAAAACAGCCGGAGGCTGGGCGGCCATGCTGAAACAGCCGGAGGCTGTGAAGCCGTCGGAGACGGCGCGAGAGCGTAGCCGCGCCTAAACAGCAACAAGCCCGCTAACCGGACACGGTGTTGCACCATTGGGAAACAACCGGCGGCCATGTTTAAAACAGCCGGAGGCTGGGCGGCCATGCTGAAACCGTCGGAGACGGGCCGGAGGCTGGGCGGCCATACTGAAGCCGTCGGAGACGGTGAAACCGCCGCCGGCGGTTGACAGGAGCGGTAGGGGGGCTTATGATGGAAATATGGCGGGGCGAGGGGCTTTTGAAAGGCTTTGCCGCGCCGGTAAACCGGATGAAAAACGTTTTTTCCCCCTGATTCCCCGGAAAACACACAAAACAGGAACTTGTATGAACGAAAAAACCCTGCGCCTGCTTGAATTCGACGTAATTCGGGCGCGAACAGCGGAATGTGCCCTGAGCGAGGAAGCCGCACGGCGCATTTTGGACGACTTTCCCCGCAGAACCGTCGAGGAAACCGACGCCCTCAACGCAACGGTCGCGGCGGTTCTGGACCGTATGTATTCCGGCGAACCGGAGAAACGGGACAGCCTGCCGGCAATCGGCGGGCTTTTCCCCAAACTCGCGGTTCCGGGCGCGGCGCTTGAGATTGACGAAGCCTACGCGCTGGGGCTTTTCACGGAACGCGGGGAGGAACTCCGGGGGTGGCTTTCCCGCGGGAGGGAACAGGCCGGCACGGGCCTTCTTAAAGCCGCGCTGGAAGACGCGCCGGAGTGCGCGGACATCGGGCGGGCGGTGTTCCGCGTGCTGGAGCGCGACGGCAGTCTGCGGGACCTTCCGGTGTTTCAGGAGATAAACCGGCGCATCAGAGCGCTCTCGCGGGAGATAGAGGGCGCCGTAAGCGGATACGCCCAGCGGGAGGAGACGCGGCAGATACTCCGGTCAACGGTGCCGTCCCAGCGGGACGGACGGACCGTGCTGGCGGTGAAGGCCAATTTCCGGGGACGGATTAAGGGCATCGTACACGAGGTCTCCGCCACCGGACAGACCGTATTCATAGAACCGGCGGAAGTGGTGGAAAAGAACAACGATATGCTCGTTGAAAAGCGGAGGCTCGACGCGGAGGTTCTTCGGGTCCTGCGGGAACTGACCGAACTTGTCGCGGGCAGCCGGACGCGCCTTGCGGCTTTCCACGGCGTCATTATCGAACTGGAAACCTTCCGTGCCCGCGCCCGATACGCCTTTGAGACACAGGGGCGCTTTGCGGAACGCGCCGAGGCCGGACGCATCCGGCTAAGGCAGGCGCGGCACCCGCTTCTCGGTTCCCGTGCCGTCCCCATTGATTTTACGATGGATACCCGCGCCTTGATTATCACGGGCCCCAATACCGGCGGGAAGACCGTAACCCTTAAAACCCTGGGGCTTTTCGCGCTTATGAACCAGTTCGGCCTGGCGCTGCCCGCCGGCGATGGAACCGCGCTGCCGGTATTTGACGGGGTGTACGCGGACATCGGCGACGATCAGTCTCTGGCGCAGTCCCTTTCGACTTTTTCGGCACACATGACCGCCATCGCCGCCATTACGCGGAACGCGACCGCGAACTCCCTCGCGCTTCTTGACGAGCTGGGGTCCGGCACTGACCCGCAGGAGGGGAGCGCGCTTGCGATGGCGATACTTGATTACTTTATCGCCAGGGGGACCCGTCTTCTCGTTACCACCCATCACGGGGTTTTGAAGAACTACGGGTACACCAGGGAGCAGGCGGAGAACGCTTCGGTGGAATTCGACGCGGCGACTCTCTCGCCGACCTACCGTATCGTAACCGGTATCCCCGGGGAGAGCCGCGCCTTTGACATCGCCCGGCGGAACGGGCTTGACGACGGAATTATACGACAGGCCCGCGCCTATGCGGACGGGGATCTTGCCGACCTTTCGGCACTCATCACGGGGCTCAAACGGAAACACGAGGCCCTGCGGGGCGCGGAGGCGGCGCAGAAAGCGGAGGAGGCGCGGACGCGGGAGGCGCGGCGCCGGACCGATTTAAAGGAGCTGCGGGTCAGGCAGAAAGAGGCGGACCTTAAGGCCCGCGGGGTTGCCGATGTGCGGGGTTTTTTGGAGGAGAGCCGGAAAGCGCTTGAAAACCTTGTTCGGGAACTGCGGGAAGGGGAGGTTTCCAAAGAGAAAACCCGCGGGGTGAAGGACTTTATCCGCGGCCTGGAAGAGGGCGCGGCGCGGGCCGAGGAGGCGCTCGACGCGGAGCGCCGCCTGCTTGACGAGGACCTGCGGCGGTTCGAGCGGGAACACGCCGAAGCCGAGGCTGCTGAGGAGTCCCCGACGCGCCCCCTCGCCCCGGGGGTGGAGGTGCTTGCCGGCGCGTACAAGCAGCGCGGCACGGTGCTGCGCATGGAAAAGAAGGGCGCGTGGCTTGTGGAGATAGGCTCGGTGCGGATGCGTTTTCAGGAAAAGGAACTCCGCCCCCTCGCGCCGTCAAAAACCGCGCCCGCGCCGGCCATAGCCCTGCCCGACCTGTGTTTGACGCCGAGCGTGGAGGTAAGCCTGCGCGGGATGCGTCTTGAGGAGGCGCTTCTGGCCCTGCGGCGCCAGTTTGACGCGGCGGTGTTCTCCGGCCTTGAGGTGTTTTCGGTGATACACGGCAACGGCGACGGGGTTCTCCGGCGCGGTGTCCACGAGTTTCTGAAATCCCAGCCCCAGGTGGCGGATTATTACCTTTCCCGCCCGGAAACCGGCGGCTTTGGCCGAACCGAAGTGGTGCTGAAGCCCCCGGTCGCGCCTGTTACGGGGAAGGGGAAGGAGGCGGCGCGGCCCCGGAACCCTGCGGGGCCCGTCTGAGGGCGCGTATAAAACCCGCGGCCACGAGGAGGAGGGAGATCCCCTGCTGGACCGCCAGCACCGTCTTATCCTGTAGATACATAAGGGATCCCATACACCCAAGCATCAGGGCAAAGAGAAGCCAGCCCGCGGCCTTTTTCTTGGCAAGCAGGTAGGTGCCGAGGAGAAAGCCGAAGGTAACGCCCAGCTCGAGCGCCTGGGAGAGGGTGGTGATGCCCTTAAAACAATAGACGCTGTAGGCTATGCCGCCCACTATCATAAGACAGGTGCCTGTTCTCACCAGAAAATCAATGCGTGTATCCACCGCGTCCCACCGTTTCCACGCGCTTACCAGCCCCAAAACCAGCGCGGGTGCGCCGCCCGCCTCAATAGCCGCGGCGATCCAGTTCTGTCTGCCCGCCAGAAGGACGACCCATGCGGGCAGTCCGGCAAGGTACGCGAGCCAGCCCGCCATACGCCATACCCTATCCTCTTTCGCGCCTTCGGCATAGGCAAGGAACGCCTTGGCAAGAAGATACCCCGCGCCGCCCCATAGTTGCAAAACCATATCCATACCTCCCAGCATACCACACCGTCTCCGACGGTTCCACAGCCTCCGGCTGTTTCAAACATGGCCGCTTGTTGCTTCCAAGTGGTGCAACACCCCGCCGGCGGCGGGTGGCACAGCACTGTTGTTTCCGAGTAGTGCAACACCCTGTCCGGTGAGCGGGCTGGTTGCTGTTAAGGCGCGGCTACGCTCTCGCGCCGTCTCCGACGGTTCGGGAGCCGTGCTGTTGTGCGCGGTAAGCGGCGGCGCGTGGTTCGGGGCGCTTCGCATGACGCTTATGAGACCGTCGGAGACGGCGTGGTTTGGGGCGCTCCGCATGACGCTTATGAAACAGCCGGAGGCTGCCGCCGGAGGCGGTTCGGGGCGCTAGTCGCGGTAGATAAGCCGCGCCCCGTCGGGAAACGCATTTTTCCCAACCCGTGTCCGCCGCGAAAGGGTTACGCTGGTAAGGCCGCCGCACCCCCGAAACGCATAGTTCCCGATGGCGGTAACGCTGTTGGGGATGGTTACGCTGGCAAGGCCGCCACACCCGGAAAACGCGCTGTTCCCGATGGCGGTAACGCTGCCGGGGATGGTTACGCTCCTAAGGCCGCGGCACTCGGCAAACGCCCCGTTCCCGATGGAGGTAACGCTGCCGGGGATGGTTACGCTCCTAAGGCCGCCGCACTCGGCAAACGCCCCGTCCCCGATGGAGGTAACGCGGCCGGGGATGGTTACGTCGGTAAGGCCGCAGCACCAAGCAAACGTTGCGTCCCCGATGGCGGAAACGCTGTCGGGGATGGTTACGCTCCTAAGGCCGCCGCACCCCCGAAACGCGCTGTTCCCGATGGCGGTAACGTTGCCGGGGATGGTTACGCCGGTAAGGTCGCCGCAAAGAAAAAACGCCCAGTCCCCGATTTCAGTGACCTGAAGGCCCTTGATCCGGTCGGGAATACCCACGGTACTCACGCCCTTTCTGGATATATATTTGGTGATAGTCATGCCGCACCCGTTTTCCTCGTACCCCAGCCGGTCCGGTGCCTGTTCCGCCGCTCTCTGAGGCGCGGGCGGCGTAGGGGGCGCGGGGCTTCGGG
>JAITHR010000028.1 GCA_031279895.1 Spirochaetaceae bacterium | reverse complement strand
AACCGCGGCTCAAAGCAAGCGCCGGAAGCTTAGGCGCGGCGCTGGCGGGAAGGTTTTTTCTATAAAAGAGTCTTGAGAGGACTCAAACAAAGACTGTCGGCTGACAAGTCGGCTTTGGGGCGCGGGGCGGGAAGCTTAGGGAAAACGGAAAAAAGTAAAAAAACGCGATTATGGGTGAAATACCAGTTGAAAGTCTCCCCTGTTATGCCATAAGATGATAGATATATTATACCATATAAGGATGGTGGTTATGAAACGTGCTATGTTAGCAATACTTTTGGGTCTCATCGCTTCGGCGACCTTTGCTGAAGACGATGTGGAGTTCTACACCAGTCAATTTGACAACGCGCTTACGGCGGTACACCGCTTGAGCGTGCTGCGGATTGCGCGGGACGCGGAATTACAGGATGCCGGGGGGTTTTACGCCCACGCCTTGAGCCGGACGCTCCTTTCATATCCCAACCTGCGAAGCAATCGGGAGGTCGACGCGGCTGACGAGGCTATCAGATTGATTACGGACGAGCTGACCGAAGACCAGACCGACACCGGGCAGAACCTGTGGCGGGTGGTGGAGGTTTTCGCCAATCCGCTGGTAAGAGCCGACGCGGTTATGGCTTTGGGCAAGGTAGGGGCCACGGACCTGCTTCCCCAGGTGGTCCAGCTTCTCAAAGACACCAACGAGAACCTGTATTTCCGCAATCCGATTGCGGGAGAACGGCTCGCCTACGGCGCCATTGACGCGCTTGCGAAATACAAAGACGCCTCCGGCTATATACCGGTGTTTTTGGCAGCTAACGGGTGGTATTCGGAGCGGGTGAAAAACAAGGCCGCCGAGTCCCTTAAGGAAATCCTTGAGGACCCTACGGATCCGCTGACCGAGATGGTTCACGGCGCCGGATACACCTATGCGGAGAAGCTCCTTGCCCTGACCGCGATTGAGCAGAACGAGGATGTGGATGAGGGCGCGAAGGCCAGCGTTGCTTTGGCGGCGCTTTACGAAGCCTGGCGCGGGAAAGGGGCTTCCAATGACGCCCGGATGAGAAAAGAGCTTATACGGATGCGGAAACTCTCCATTGACATGATAAGCCGCTACGGAACCGAGGATGAAAGCGTCTATCCGCTTCTGGAACGCTCCTTCAGGTACGGCGTTGACGTGGAAGAGAAACTTGGGGCTGTCGCGGCTTTGAAAAAGCTCGGCACCGAAGATGCCGCCAAACTGCTGAGTTCTTTCATTGATTTTATTAACAACAAGCTGGAACGCGGCATTGTTACCGATACCGACGAGCGGTTCATGCGGGCATTGATCCCCGCGCTTGGTTCCACCGGAAATGCGGCGGGCAGGCCCGTGTTACGGCAGGTTGTGGCGCTGGAGTGGAGTTACGGCGTACAGCAACTGGCTCAAGAGGCGCTGGAAAATATAGGAGAATAGCCGGCGCATTGCGAGGCGTGAGGGTTTATTTCCCTCACGCGCTTCTAATCACCCGCTGCCGCACTCTTATACCTCCGCTCCCTCTATTATCTCCCTTCCGCCCCCGCCCCTATTTCCGCTCACCGCCCCGCTCCCATCTCCGCTCACCGCGTCATTTCCACCCCCGATCTCCGCACACCACGCCGCATTTCTACCGCGCAATCGCCTCATTGTTGAGATCCCTGCCGCTTCTACCGCGCAGAAGCCGCTACACCCCGCGCCGGCGCGACAGGTGAATTAGTCGGCAAGAACGTGTAATACCGCTTCCGGTGTTGAAGCGGCAAGAATTTCCCCTCGCTTTTCGGAGCTTTTAAAGAGCAGGCTTATCTCCGCAAGAAACTGGAGATGCGGACCGGTTTTTTCAATAGGAGAGAGGGTCATAATAAATATCCGACAGGGTTGATTATCAAGCGCGTCAAATTCAACCGGTGAATCAGAAATTCCGATACAAGCCACAAGATCGCGGATGGAAGAACTTTTTCCGTGGGGGATAGCGATACCGTGTTTCATACCGGTTGACATCTTCGCCTCTCGATCCATAACCGCGGTAAAAGCCGCCTCTCGGTCATGTATCTTATTCGCCTCAACAAGTATATCAAGCAGTTCGCCAATTATCGCTTCTTTGGTGGTCCCCTTCAAATGAAGGCTGATGGTTTCTTTTGAAAGTACTGACTTCAGGTTCATATATATAAGTTTACATAGCTGTATGCAAAAAGTCAAGAAATTCATTATTAAAGTGCAAGTAACCGTACAAAACCGCGGCAAACAGCACCCCCGCCGCCTGCCGCCAATCCCAAGCCGCCTATTTTATGATAGTAAGCTCTACCCGTCTGTTTTTCTGTTTGTTATCGCTGTCGGACCGAAGCCCGCCGGAACCGGCAATGATAAGCCGCCTTCGGTCCACTCCGGCACCGACTAATGTTTCCGCCACTTTTTCAGCCCGCTGGCGGCTTAAAGGCCGCAGTTCGTTGCGATCTTCCACTTCGGTCCCTTCAACAGGATTAGCGTACCCGTCGAGCAGGACCCGATATTCGGGATGCTCGGAGAGCATGGTCTCAATCTCAAAAATGACGCTGCTGTTTTCATCCGCCGTGGCGGAGTCAAGGCCGGTAAAGTCCGCCCGATTGGGGGGAAAAATAATGACATAGGTGGGGCCGGTCGAAACCGCGCTCCCTTGCCCGTCCCCGGACGACGAAGTTTCTTGCGCCAGCTTTTCCGTTGCGGTCAAAGCCTCGTCCCCGGCGTTTGACTGTGCCGGCACCGGAGCGCGGGAGCCCGAGCGCGGCGGCACTCGATACCCCACCGCAACTCCCACTCTTCCCCACACCGGATACCCCGTGCCGATGTACGGCTCCACATACCAGGCTCCAAAGGAAAACCGTGCGCCGGCACTCGCCGCAAGCTCAAGTCCGGCCCAGATTTCACTGCCCCGCATGGTTAAGAGTGCGCCCGGGCCTAATTCCGCGAAGGCTTCCACAGAGCCGAGGCGCCAGAAGTACCACCGCGCAAAGATATTTTCCCGAAATACGGTGATACGATACTCAAAATCATTGCTTACCCCGATTTTAAAGCCCGCTGAAAACGGGTCCTTAAACCGGTATTCGGTCATTCCTATAAAGCCGCCGCCGCCTTCGTACATCTTGGGATCCGCGGCGCCGCTTATCTCCCCGCCAAAGCCGAAAGAAAATTTGCCCTCTTGCGCGGAAACCGCGCCGGCGGTGAGGACGGCCAGCATGAAAAGGAGCCGCCTCTGAAGGTTACACCCCTTTATGAGATTGGATATACGGATTATGGTAATAGAAGCCATGAATACTCCTTTTAGAATTTTGTTGTTTTCTTGGTATAGTTGCCTTTAGTATACTATGTTTATGAAAAAGGGAAAAGAGGATAATTCCATAATAGAGAAACAAAAAGCCCGCTCCCCGCCGGCGCCTGATTCTTAGGATGCCGGCTCCGGCACCGCTCTTTTTTCCCGCCCATTGCCAAGCCTGCCGCATAGTGTTTTACGGCTTTATCCCCACCGCAACCCCCACTCTTCCCCACACCGGGTAGCCGGCGCCGATGTACGGCTCCACATACCAGGCTCCAAAGGAAAACCGTGCGCCCAGGGTGAATGCAGCCTCAAGGCTCCCCCATGTTTCGTTCCCGCGGACCACCAAAAGGCCGCCTAACCCCGCTTCGGCGAAGACATCGATGCTTTTAGGTTGCCAGAAGTACCACCGCGCAAAGATATTTTCCCGAAATACGGTGATGCGGTACTGAAAATCGTTGCTTGCCCCGCTTTTAATGCCCGCGGCAAAGCGTTCATGAAACCGATATTCCGCCGTTCCTATAAACCCGCCGCCGCCTTCGTACATCTTGGAATCCGCGGCGCCGCTTATCTCCCCGCCAAGGCCGAAAGAAAACGGGGTTTCTTGCGCGTATATGGCTCTTGAGGCAAGAAGGGCAAAAAGGGCAAAGATGAAAAGGAGCCGTCTCAGCGGGGCGCACCCCTTTATGGAATGAGATACTCCTGTTGATACTTCTTTTGATACTCGTATAATAGAAGCCATGAATACTCCTTTTTAGGATTTTATTGAAAGACGTTTTCAGTATACTATGTTTATGAAAAAGGGAAAAGGGGATACCCCATAATATACACAAAAAAACCGGTTCCCCGACGGGGCCGGAAGGAGGCGCTTATTCCCGTACCCCCTTGACTTGGCCGTAGGGACTATGGTACTTTTTAATAAACGGCGATCCTTGGGGCGCTTGGCTCAGCTGGTTAGAGCGCCACGTTTACACCGTGGATGTCAGAGGTTCAAATCCTCTAGCGCCCAAAGCCGGTTCCTGCGGACACGCGGACAAAGCGGAAAGACGTTTGACCGTCTGGAAAGACAGGCTGTTCGTATTCAATTATAAGGAGGCCGGGCTTCGCGCCCGACGGCGGGGCGCCCGTGCAGGGTTTCCGCCGTATGTTTTATGACCCTAGCCGATAAAGTAACCGCTCTCCGCCTCATTCTCGCCCCCCTTTTCTTTATCGTATACCTTATTCCCGGTCTGTCCCCGCGCTTTTTGGGGGAGGACTTCCGGTGGACCGTTCCCGTGCTCTGGGTTCTCTTCGCCCTCTCCGAAGCGAGCGACCTTATGGACGGAAAACTCGCCCGTTCCCGCCGTGAAGTCAGTGATTTCGGCAAACTTTTTGACCCTTTCTCCGACATTATGGTACGCATTACCTATTTTCTCTGTTTCACGCTCGACGGAACCCTCTCAGGGTTCCCGCTTTTAGTGATACTCTACCGCGAGTTCAGCATCCAGTTCCTGCGGAACCTTATGATGAAAAAAAAGGTGGTGATGGCCGCCAGGTGGGGCGGGAAAATCAAGGCCGTGGCCTATATGATTACCGGAGCGGCGGCGCTTCTTGCAGCCAGCGCGGAGCGGCTGGGTCTTGCGGATCCGCTTGTCCGGCTTCCGCGCCTTGCGGCCCGCGGTCTTTTCTATGCCGCGGCGCTCGTTGCGGTCATTTCTTTTATCGATTACCTTGCGCTGTACCGCAAAACGCCGGCCCCGCAGCACGGGGAAAATTCTTGAAAAAGCCTTTCTATTTTTATATGAAAAAGCGTCCGCTCCGGCGGCGCCCCGAACCGCGGGAGCCGGCTGCTCCCTCAGGGATTACCGCATGCGGAGACAACGTCCTTACGGAGGAGGGAGGCGTGGGTATTGATTTTATATTTGAATACCGGTATGATTGAAAAATCATATTTCATAAAAAATATATTTTATAGGACCATAGAATCACGAATGAAAACGAAATACCTACCGTATACGCGGCATAAAAAGCGCAGAGCCCTTATTTTTACCCTGTCGGCCTTTTTGGGTGTGATAGCCGCCCGATCGTTCGCCCTTGACGGAACCGCCCCGCCTGGAGGCGGGAAGGCTCAGGCCGAAGCGGATCGTTTTGAGGCGCTTAAGGAGCGCCTCGCGCTGGTGGAAAAGGGGGGCGGCATGATACTGCCGGACGAATACGCCCTTGCCCTTGACGTGTATACCCAGGGAGAGGCGGCTTTCAAAGCGGAAAATTACGCCGAATCTTCGGCGCGGTATCAGGACGCTATTACCCAGTTTCAGGATATTGGCCGGTTAGCCGGGGAAAAAGGGAAAAAAGAAGCGGAGGCGCGGGAAGCCGCCGCGTATCGCGTCGCGGCTCTGGCGGCGCGTCTCGCGCTGCTTGAGAAAGGCGGGGATCCGGCTTTTAACGCCGAGTACGCCGAAGCTCTGGGTTCCTATGAGAAAGGCGAGCGGGCGTTTCTGGGGGAACGGTACGCCGAGGCCCTGGCATACTACGACGCGGCGCTCGATCTGTTTCAGGCCGTAACCCAAACCGTGTCCGTCCAGGCAATCAAGCGCCGACAAACCGCGAAACAGGCTGGGGAAGCGCGTATCGCCGCGCTACAGGAAAGGATTTCCCTTATGGAGATCGGGGGGTTTCGGGGGCGTTCCTATGACGAGGCGCTGGCCTTTTACGATCAGGGGGAGCGCGCGTTCAAAGCGGAAAACTATGAAGAGGCGCTCCTTTCATATACCGAAACCCTTACGCGGTTTCAGGATATTAAAGAGAAGGCCGGTATAAAACAGCGGGAAGCCAGACAAGCCTTAATCAATACGGCGGAGCTGCTGGGGCAGCGCGAATCCGCGGCTAACGGGCGGCGCTGAAATCCAGCCCCGCGGCAAGGGCCGCGTTGAGGTAATCCCGCAGCCGCACCGCCTCCTCTTTGTTCAGGGTAACGCCACGCCCCATCTTTTCATGCCCGGCTGACCAGTCGCGTATATCAATTTTAGGATTTTTACCGTTCCAGGAAATAAGACGCACTTCTTTCCTCCAGCCGCCCTTCCCTTCGGAAAGCACCCCGTACTCTTTTATTATACTATAAGTAATATCCGGCATAACGCCTTCCTCCTCGTTTCTTTCGTATAGGTTTCTCGTAAGACACTTTGTCTCTCCCTACTATACTCAAAACGCCGCGCCCTATCAACCAGCCTCCGGCTGTTTCATAAGCGTCCCGCTAGGGGACTCAAAGCGGACGACGACTGCTTACAGCCCCTACTACATGACGCTTTTGTGCCTCCGCCGCCGCCGGCGTGTACAAACCGAGGTTCATCTGTCGTATATTCAAGTTCGGCTGTCGTACATTCAAGTTCAGCTGTCGACAGCCGACGTTCCGCGTAGGACAGCCGACGTTCCGCGTAGGACAGCTAACGTTCCGCGTAGGACAGCCGAACCTCCGCGTAAGACAGCTAACGTTCCGCGTAAGACAGCTGACGTTCCGCGTAAGACAGCTGACCCTCCGCGTATACAAATCAAAGTCCGGTTTGTACAAAACCAAGCCCCGCGCCTCTACGTTGTCGTCGTCGTCCGCTTTGAGGCATTGTGCGGGACGCTTGAAACAGCCGGAGGCTGGCCGCGCCTAAGCAGCAGCAGCAGCCAGCCCGCTCACCGGACAGGGTGTTGCACCACTTTGAAGCAACAAGCGGCCATGCTGAAACAGCCGGAGGCTGGCCGCGCCTCAACAGCAGCCAGCCCGCTCAACGGACAGGGTGTTGCACCATTCGGAAACAACAGGCGGCCATGCTAGAACAGCCGGAGGCTGGCCGCGCCTTAACAGCACTGACTCGCTCAACGGACAGGGTGTTGCACCATTCGGAAACAACAGGCGGCCATGCTGAAGCCGTCGGAGACGGGGCGGTTGACAGGGAAATG
The DNA here is from genome assembly GCA_031279895.1 of Spirochaetaceae bacterium. Classification (GTDB taxonomy): domain Bacteria; phylum Spirochaetota; class Spirochaetia; order Treponematales; family Breznakiellaceae; genus JAITHW01. Next base: position 1,018 of record JAITHR010000028.1, on the reverse strand, counting down.
GCGGCGTGGTATCGTGCGGTATGGCTGAAAAACCCGCGCACCTTGCTATTGAAACCAAAAAACAACTCATCGAGGCGAACTGGCGCCTCGAACCTCTTGACGAAGTGCCGTTTATTATCGAAGTGGGGCCGCTCCACGTGGCAACGAGCGAGTTCTTCTCTGATGATCAGGCGGAACTCTCGTGGAACGAGGATTTCCACCGCAAACGGGAGGCGGTCTATGATTACGCCTTCCCCAACGCGAAGCCGAATAAGGGCATTAACATTGTGGCCGCCGCGTTCGGCTGTCCCTGCACGGTGAATAACGAGGCGGACCCCTGGGTAACGCCCCTTATCCGCGAGGAAAACAGGGCCGACGTGTACGCGCTCGAAATACCGGACCCGGCGCGTAATCCGGTTTTTGCCGCGGCATGGGAGCGGACCGCGTTTCTGCAAAGCCGTTCCGCCATGCCCCTCCGTCTGGTCAACGTGCCGTCCCCGCTCGTAACCGCCTCGCTTATCTGGGAATACACCTCGTTTATCGAGGCCACCGTGCTGTACCCCGATGAAGTCCACGCGCTTATGGAAAAGGTAACGCTCGCAACCGTCGGGTATATTAAAGAGCAGTTAAAACGGATAACCAACCGGTACACCATGGGCCATGAACTCTGGTACATTCCGCGGGACGTCGGCGTGCGGGTAAGCGACGACACCGCCGCGCTTCTGTCCCCGAACCTGTACCGCGAGTTCGGCGTGAAGTATAACGCCGTGATTTCCGAAGCCGTCGGCGGCATTGTGGTACACTCCTGCGGGGACGTGAGCCACGTGGCGCCGGTTATGATGGAAATACCGGGGCTTCGGGGGCTTGACTTCACCATTCCCCAAGTCTCCAGGTGGGACGCGGTGCGGGATGCCGCCGCGGGAAAGACCGCCCTCTGCCTGCGCCACTATTACTGGGATCACGGACACAACGCCCGCGTTGACCTTGCCGCGTATTCAGAGACTCTGGTTGACTTCTTTGGCCGCAAAGGGGTCTTCAT
>JAITHR010000278.1 GCA_031279895.1 Spirochaetaceae bacterium | reverse complement strand
ACAACGCGGCGCTTGCAAACCACCCGCCGTTGCGCGAAGCGTAGCCGCGCCTTAGCAGGAAACAGTGAAGTAACCGGACAGGGTGTTGCACCATTCGGAAATAACAGGCGGCCCTGCTGTGCCTCCGGCGCCGCCGGCGGACACGGTGTCGCACTACTTTGAAACACCAGGCGGCCCTGCTTAAACAGCCGGAGACGGCGGAGACGGGCAATAGGCGTTCCAGGAGGTTCGTATAAGCGTATCCAAGTCCGATCGCTCCGCGGTCCAGCCCAGGAGGTCCCGGGCGCGGAGGGAAGAGGCGGTGAGCGCCGCGGGATCTCCGGCGCGCCGCGCCGCGACACGCGCCGGAATGGGGCGTCCGCATATCCGGCGGGCGTTTTCAATGATTTCCATGACCGAAAGGCTCCGCCCGCTTCCCAGATTGACCGTGAGGCTTTTCCGTCCCTCACTCAGGACGCGCAGCGCCGCGGCGTGGGCCGTGGCAAGGTCGCTTACGTGCACGTAATCCCGCAGGCACGTGCCGTCCGGTGTTTCGTAGTCGTTCCCGAAGACGCACACCTCGGCGCGGCGGCCCAGCGCGGCCTCCATGACGACGGGTATGAGATTGGCGGGATCCCTTTCAAGCCCCGCAATCCGTCCGAGCGGGTCGTAGCCCGCGGCGTTGAAATACCGGAGGCTGGCGAACCGGATGCCCTTGAGCTTCCCGTACCACGCAAGCGTGTTTTCAATGACCAGTTTGGTAAAGCCGTAGTAATTTTCCGGCTCTGTCGGATGATCCTCGTCTATGGGGAGGTAGCGCGGCGCCCCGTACACCGCGGCGCTGGAAGAAAACACGAAGTTCTCGACGCCCGCCAAAGCCGCGGCGTTTAAGATATGCACGGTCCCGCCGATGTTCTGGCTTGAATACTTCTCCGGTCGGGTCATGGACTCCCCCGCGGCTTTGGCGGCGGCCAGATGCACCACCGCGTCAAAGCGCCCGCGTCCCTGTTCCGGCAGGGTGCCGCTTAGGGCACTGCAAAGTCGGGCGTAATCCAGTATGTCCCCGTGAATAAAAGCCGCTTCGGGAAAGAGGTTCTCCCGAAGCCCGCTTGAAAGGTTGTCGTACACCGTAACCGCATGGCCCCGATCAAGGAGTTCCCGCGCCGCGTGGCTGCCTATGTAGCCCGCGCCGCCTGCAATAAATACGTTCATACCGCAACTATACCCGCGGCGGCGCCTTTGAGTAAAGCCGCGGCGCCGGACGCTCCGCGACTTTACTTTAAACAGGCCGGCGGATATACTGGGCGTAATTTTCACATTCTGGAGTTATGTATGAGTAGTAATCAGGATAAGCGCCTTATCGGAACCGTGGTGCCGGTCGGGGCGCTGCGGGGATCGCGCAGTATCGGCGTGGGGGAATTTCCCGATTTGATTGAGTTCGGGGAACTTTGCAAAACCATGGGCATCGGCCTTATTCAAATCCTGCCGGTAAACGATACGGGCTACGAAAGCTCCCCCTACGGCGCCCTGACCGCTTTCGCCCTCCACCCGCTGTACCTGCGTATCGGGGATATGCCGGAGGCCGAGGGGTTTTCCCGGAAGCTTGCGGAGATTAGGGAAACCTTTGAAGGCGAGGCGCGCTTCCCCTACGGCGCGATTATCCGCGCCAAAATCACGATGCTACGGGACATATACCGCGAACACGAACGCTTCGTGGCCGAGCGCGCCGAAAGCGGCGGGCCCCTGGGTCGCTGGATAGAGGAAAACCAGTGGGTCAAGGAGTACGCGGTGTACCGGAGGCTCAAGGAAGCCCACGGGGAGAAGAGCTGGAAGGAGTGGATTAGCCATCGGGAGCCGGAGAAACAGGAAATCGAATCCCTCTGGAACGACCGGTCCGTGCGCGGGGAACACCTCTTCTGGGCGTGGGTGCAGGAGGCTCTGGACGCCCAGTTCGGCGCCGCGTCCGCACGTCTTAGGGACGCGGGAATCATCCTTGAGGGCGACCTCCCTATCCTTATGAACGAGGACTCCTGCGACGTATGGGCGCACGGCGGGTATTTCAACTCCGGTCTCTCAGCCGGGGCCCCGCCGGATATGTACAGCCCCAAGGGGCAGAACTGGGGGTTCCCCATCTATAACTGGGAGGCCCATGAAAAGGATGATTACGCATGGTGGCGGCAGCGCCTCGCGGTTGCGGCGAAGTATTACCACGCCTATCGGATTGACCACGTGCTTGGCTTTTTCCGCATCTGGGCGTCGCGGCGGGAGGATAATTCCGCCATGCTGGGGCGCTACGTTCCGTCCCTTCCCCTCACGGACAAGGCGCTTAAAGCCGGCGGCTTTGACGAGGCGCGGATACGCTGGTTTTCCCGCCCCCACATTCCCGGGTCCGAGGTGTGGGAAAGCCTTAAAACCGGGGGTCTTGACGGCGCGGATCTGGCATCCGAGGCGGAGCGGGTCTTCCGTCAGGCGCTCGACCGGATAGGCGGCGAGGACCTGTGGCTCTTTAAGGACGACATTGCCGGAGAGAAGGCCATAGAGCGCCTGCCCCTGCACCAGTCCGCACGGGCGTACCTCCTTGGGGCCTGGGGGAACCGCCTCCTTGTGGAATACGGGAAGGGAACCTATACCCCCACGTGGCATTACAAGGATTCCCGGGCCTACGGTTCCCTTAACGACGGGGAGCGGGAGGCGCTTGAGGCGCTTCTTGAGAAACAGCGGCGGGATTCCGAAAAGGATTGGGAGAAACAGGGGAAGAAACTGCTTACTGTCCTTACCCGCTCTTCTTCCATGCTTCCCTGCGCCGAGGATCTGGGGGCAGTGCCGGCGTGCGTGCCGAAGACCCTGAAGAAGCTTTCGGTCTTCGGCCTTCGGGTGGTGCGCTGGTTCCGGTTATGGGCGGAAGAGGGGCAGCCCTACGTTCCTTTCGGGGAGTACCCCGAGCTGAGCGTGTGTACGCCGGCGGTGCACGACAGCTCCACCCTGCGGGAATGGTGGGAGGAGGAGGCTGACCGCCAGGGGTTTACCGACTTTATCGGCGAGCCCTCCCTGCCGCCGGTGTACAACCCCGGCACGGCCCAGAAGATACTGAAAAAGATCGCTTCCGCGGCGTCGCGCTTTCGGGTGTTTCAGATACAGGACCTGCTCCACCTTTCGCCGCGCTGGTACGCCGCGGACCCCGCGTCGGAGCGGATAAACGTGCCGGGAACCTCCAACGAGTTTAACTGGACCTACCGGCTTCCCGCGAAAATCAGCGAGATAGCCAAGGACGGGGAACTCATACAGAAGGTACGGGACCTGGGAACCGTTAAGGGCGCCCCCCGCGCAAAAAAGCCCGCCTCCCAGCCTCCGGCTGTTTAAGCATGGCCACCCCGTCTCCGCAGCCTCCGGCTGTTCTAAACAGGGCCGCCTGTTGTTTCCGAATGGTGCAACACCCTGTCCGGTGAGCGGGCTGGCACAGCCCAGGCGCGGCCCGTCTCCGACGGCTTCAGCATGGCCGCTTGTTGTTTCCGAACGGTGCGACACCCTGTCCGGTGAGCGGGCTGACTGCTGCTTAGGCGCGGCCCGTCTCCGACGGTTCTAGCATGGCCGCCTGTTGTTTCCGAATGGTGCAACACCCTGTCCGGTGAGCGGGCTGGTTACTGATTAGGCGCGGCCCGTCTCCGACGGCAGCCTCCGGCGGTTTGTGCGTTGTTGCGCGTAGCAGCCTCCGGCGGTAAGTCTTTTATTCATAGAGAGTTATAGACACGTCTCCCCGCTTTGGAAACACGTATTTCCGCCTTGGAAACAGTCGTGCGTGACTTGGAGACGAACGTTTTTACGTTGGAAACATTCGTCCGCGCCTTGGAGACGAACGTTTTTGTGCCGAAAACAGTCGTGGCCGCTACGGGGAGACTGCCGCTCAAAGCGGGTGAAGATTGGTTTGCCGCGGTATCGGGAAGCTTATGAAACCGTCGGAGACGGGCTAACAGGTCATACGGGAGCGGCGTTCGCGGACATTCTGGAGGGTCCGCTCAAGGCCCTCCGAATCTTCCTTTCGGATAAGGTCTTCGAGCCTGTCGAGGCTCCCCCGAAACTGGCGTATCCGATCCAGCAGCTCCCGCCGGTTCTCAAGAAAAATCTCCGTCCACATAGGCGCGTTCAGCATGGCGATACGGGTCAGGTCCTCAAAACTGCCGCCGCCGAAACGGGTAATCGAAACGTCCGTCTCGCAGTCAATAAGCGCCGCGGCTATGACATGGGAAAGTTGCGAGGTAAACGCCACGTTCCGGTCATGCGCCGCCGCGGTGGTTTCCGTAATCCGCCCGAACCCCAGACGGGCGATAAGGTCTTTGAGAAACGCCAGATTTTCCGGCTTATTGCGCCGGAGCGGGGTGAGAATGTAGTTCCGGCCACGGAAATCGCAGGACGCGGCGTGGGCGTAGCCGCCTTTCTCGCTTCCGGCCATGGGATGTCCGGGTATAAAGTCAATATCCGGTCGCAGATCCCGCTCCATAGCCGCGGCAATAGCGGATTTTACGCCGGCAATATCGGTAATAAGGGTGTCCGGCGCGAAATCGTCCATGAAGCGTCCCATAAAACGGAGCAGCGTCGAGGGGTTGACGCAGAGTATCACCAGATTACAGCGGGGAAGCATGGTTTCGGGAGACCGGAAGGCGCGGTCGATGTCCCCGGCTGCCAGCGCCGCCGCGAGAACCGCCGCGTCTTTGTCGCAGGCAAAGAGCCCGGCGCCGGCAAGTCCGGCCCGGCGCAGCCCTTTGGCGAACGCGCCGCCCATAAGCCCCAGCCCCACAATGCCGACCGCGCAGGTTTCTATGGGCTTCATAGGACCCTGTCCGCGGACTCGCACGGTTCCGGCGCGCCCGCCTTGGCGCGGGGCTTCCGCAGCGGCTCTATGCGCACCGTGGCGATAATGTCAAACTCCTCGCGGATCGCGCGCTCTATTCTTTTCGCGATCCGATGGCCGTTCTCGATGGTCATGTCTTTATTAAGGCGGATATGCAGGGTGAGTTCCTTGTGCGCCACGTAGTTGTGGATATGGAAGTGGTGGAGGCGCAGGTCGTCGTTATATACCGAGCGCGCGGTCGCGGAGATCCGGTCGATAAGGTCCGCGTCCGGCTCCTCCCCCAGGAGTTTGGTTACGCCGGTCCTCACGATGGTATACGCCGCGAAGCCGAGCATCACGCCGATAACCGCGCCCAGGGCGCTGTCTATCCACCAGAACCTTTCGGAGAGGAAGATGCCGCCCAGCACCGCCACGGAAGAGAGCGCGTCGGTTCGGTGGTGCCAGCCGTCGGCGCTCACGCTGGGGCTGTTCGTTTTCCGGCCAATGAAAAAGGCGTATTGGGCCAGGGCTTCTTTTACCAGAACCGAGGAGGCCGTAACGACCAGCGCCGCGGTCCCGAAACCGGCGGCGTCTTTCATCTGGAAGCGCTGGAGCGCGTTTTTGAAGAAATCGAACGCGATGATTGCCAGGAGAAACGCGATGAAGAGCGACGAGATGTGTTCCCAGCGGCCATGGCCGAAGGGGTGTTCCTTATCCGCTTTCCGCGCCGCCAGTTTCACCGCGGCCACCACCATAAGGGAGCTTAGGGAATCCGAAAGCGTATGCCATGCGTCCGCGCTGAGGGCCACGGAGTCCGCGCTGATGCCGGCCCAAAGCTTGACGCCGAACAGCGCGGTGTTCACCAGTATCGACACAATCCCCGCCGTGTACCCGGCCTTTTGTTTGTCCATGCCGTATCCTACCCCTCTTCCCCACCCCTCCACAACCCGCCGCCGCCGCAGCCTCCGGCTGTTTCAAACATGGCCGCCTGTTGTCTCAAAGTAGTGCAACACCTTGTCCGTTGGGCGAGTCCGTGCTGCTTAGGCGCGGCTACGCTTCGCGCAGCCTCCGCCGTCTCCGACTGTTCCATAAGCTTCCTGATACCGCGGCAAAGCGGGCAACGATAACTTAGAGGCGCGGCACGGTACGCAGTCCCCGCTGGCTTCGAGGCGCGGTGTGGTACGCGGTAGCCTCCGGCGGCTGGGGAACCGGTTCCCCAGACCCCCCGGTAGCGGCTTCCTGCGTTGCGCCCCGAACCACGCGCCGCCCCTTACTACGCACAACAACGCAACGATTCCAAACCGCTCGCCGTTGCGCGAAGCGTAGCCGCGCCTTAGTAGCAACCAGCAATGTAACCGGACAGGGTGTTGCACCATTAAGAAACAACAGTGCTGAAACAGCCGGAGGCTGGTCTCCGGCGGCTGGGGAACCGGTTCCCCCAGACCCCCCGGTAGCGCGAGACGCGCCCCGCCCCGAACAACGCCGTCTCCGACGGTTCCATAAGCGTCATGCCACGCGCCCCGAACAACGCGCCGCCACTTACGACGCACAACAACGCACGGCTCCCGAAGCGCCGGAGGCTGCGCGAAGCGTAGCCGCGCCTAAGCAGCACGGACTCGCCCAACGGACAAGGTGTTGCACCATTAAGAAACAACAGTGCTGAAACAGCCGGAGGCTGCGGCGGAGGCTGGTCGCCGGAGGCTATGATGGCAGCGATAAACAGGATGTTAAGCGCGATGCCCGTAAGAAGAAGCACCGCGGAAAGCAGTTCCAGCGCCGCCGCTTTGCGCCGGTATCGGGACGCCAGAACCGCCGGATCACCGGGTACGGCGCCGAAGGGCGCGGTCGGGTCCTTCGGCTCTTCCGGGACTTTCCCGATGTCCCCGTCATCGAAAGCGCCGAACGCGCACCAGTCTTTTTGGCTATTCCCCGGTATGAAGAGGGGGATACGGCGGCGCGCGAGGTCTTCCGGCGCGCAATATACCGCGCCGTACCGCTCCCCGTCGGGAAGCCGGCACTCCCAGTCACCGGAATCGGCGGCGGTGCCGGGCCGCAGGTACCGGAGCGGCGCGTCCGCCAGGTCCCCGTACACCCGAAACGACCGCCCCTGCCACCAGAGCTTCCGGTAGAACAGGGTAAACAGCACCCCTGGCGGGAAAAACGGGAGCAGGGGGATAAGGAGCGCGATACACGCGCTTATCACGGTAACGCGGAAAGCGGGACGCGCAAGGAAGTGGGTCGCCACTATAAGCAGGGAAAACGCGCCCGCGCTAATCGCATAGGGGGTAACGGCGTTCCAGTATTCGTTGCCGCGCCGCCGCGCCGTAATCGCCCGGAGCCCCAGAGAGCGGTCGCCGCCGTCATAGAAAATAATAAGGAGCGGGTTCCGTTTGGTTGACGAAAAGAGGCGGCGCCGGTCTTTCCGCGTTACCGGCCCGCCTATAAAGACTTTCGCGCCTTCGGTCAGCGCCGTAACCTGCTGCCAGCGGATCTTCTCCGGCGCCCCGCCGAGGAAGTCAAACGCGCTTGCGTCCCGATCCCGCACCGGCGCGGGGAGTATATAGACCTCGGCGCCTTCAAGAAGCGCCGGCACGGAGAGGCGGTCGTTCCTGACCCAGAGGATCGTGTCCTCCACGGCCTCGACCCCGCCTATGAACCGGTAACTTTCCCCGTCGGCCCTTTGGTACGCGGCGTAATCGAGAAACTGACGGAGGCGCAGCCGGTTGAACCGCTCGCGGAACACCCGCCAGATCCGCCGGCTTATAAAAGCCCCCCCAAGAGGCACCAGCGCGTACCAGAACACCGCCAGCGCCGTAATAAGCAGCAAATAACGGAACCACATCCCTTAACCCTACACCCGACCGCCGCCTGTTTCAACCGTGTCCCACGGTTTCAGCATGGCCGCCCAGCCTCCGGCTGTTTCAACACAGCCTCCGGCTGTTCCGGCATGGCCGCCTGGTGTTTCCGAATGGTGCAACACCCTGTCCGGTGTGCGGGCTGGCTACTGCTTAGGCGCGGCTACGCTCCGCGCAACGGCGGGCGGTTTGGAAGCAGTGCGTTGTTGTGCGTAGTAAGGGGCGGGTCGTGGTTCGGTGCGCGGCGCAGGAAGTCGCAGTGGGGGGTTTGGGGGGTCTATGACCCCCCAGCCGCCGGAGGCAGCTAGTCGGTCAACATCCGCGTTTCGGGGACGCCGCGCCGCGCTTCGGCACCACGCCTCCGCGCTTCAGCACCACGCCTTCCCGCTTTGACAACACGCCGCCCCGCCTCGGCACCACGCCGCCGCGCTCCAGACACACAGCTCCCCGCTTCAGACACACAGCTCCGCGCTTTGACGCCACAGCTCCCCGCTTTGACCACACAACTCCGCACTTTGACAACACAACTCCCCGCTTCGGCACCACGCCTCCGCGCTTCAGCACCACGCCGCCCCGCTTTGACAACACGCCGCCGCGCTCTGGAATTCCGCACCTTTGCCACGGAGGTGCGCACCTTTGCCACGGAGGTGCGCACCTTTGCCTTGGAGGTGCGCACCTTTGCGACGGAGGTGCGCACCTTTACGACGGAGGTGCGCACCTTTACGACGGAGGTGCGCACCTTTACGACGGAGAGGGGACTCCGCGCCGTGCGGGTGCAGGCCCGCGCCTCACGGGTGCAGGCCCGCGCTCTGCGGGTGCAAGCCCGCGCCGTGCGGGTGCAGGCCCGCGCCCCGCGGGTGCAAGACCGCGCCCCGCGGGTGCAAGACCGCGTGTTGCGGGTGCAAGACCGCGTGTTGCGGGTGCAAGCCCGCGCCCCGCGGGTGCAAGACCGCGTGTTGGCGGGACGTCCTTCCGTGGCGCTAGGACGTCCTAACGCGGCGCTAGGACGGAATTCCGTGACGCTAGGACGTCCTAACGCGGCGCTAGGACGGAATTCCGTGACGCTAGGACGTCCTAACGCGGCGCTAGGACGGAATTCC
>JAITHR010000255.1 GCA_031279895.1 Spirochaetaceae bacterium | reverse complement strand
GATACGATAAGGAGCGCGGGCGCGGCTGAGAAGAGGAACCCGTAGGCCCCTGCCGCCGCGTGGTTTGCCAAGCCGTGTTTATTGAAGAACTCGAAGGTAATCCAGCAGTGCTGCACCAGTGTTTCACCCCAGATTTCGACTTTTTCCCGAAGGGTTTTCATACCCCATCGTACCATGTACGCCCCCTCCGCGCAACACCGCCAGCGGCGGAGGCACCTATGCTTCCAGCGTCCCGCCCCTAAGCGGGAAAAGACTGCTTACAAGCCGCTTCGCACAGCCTCCGGCCCGCCTCCGGCGGTTTCATAAGCTTCCTGATACGCGACTCACAGTAGGCGCCGCCCGCTTACAAGCCGCTTCGCACAGCCTCCGGCTGTTTCATAAGCTTCCTGATACGCGGCTCACAGCAGACGCCGCCCGCTTAGAAGCCGCTTCGCTGGAAGCTTATGGAACCGCCGGAGGCGGGCCGGAGGCTGAGGGAAACCGTACCGCCGATCCAGAGGCCGCATAGCCGGCTGTTTCGCTTTACCACGATTACGTCGATAACCCCGCCGGGCTGGTGAACCGCGCAGCGCGCGTCCCCGTCTTTGAGGCCCTCGCTGCGCCAGACCCCGAAGGCCGCGGAACCGGAGCCGCAGCTTGACTCGAACACGAGCGTATCCGTTTGAAAGACGTATACCGCGGGGGTCATCAGATCCCGCTCCTTGTCATAAAACAGCACTCCCAGAGCCGGCGCACTCTGCCCGCCGCGTTCCCAGAGGGCTTTCAGCGCGAAAAACGACTCGCGGCACGGGGGTATATCCGGCGCGATAAGGTGGGTTATGCCGTCAAACTGATAGACGCCCACCTCTTGTCCGCGAAAATCGAGCGCTGCCCGCGCAGCCGGCGCGGGTATGGCCGCCGCCGCCCGGCCAGCCTTCGTATTGACAACGGTCATAACCGGATTTTTCGCGCCGCTTATACTGACAGGCACCGCAACGCTGCCGGAAAGCCCCTGGGTCAGCGCTACGAACAGGCCGAAACTACGCGCCGCGTTGCCGCAGAACTCCCCGCCCGCCATCTCAAGACGCCACAGTCCGGCGGGCGTTCCGGGCGGCTCCACAAACCCCACCTGTTCCGCGCCGATGTCCGGCAGCGCCATGAGGCGGCGGGCGGCGTCGAGCCGTTTCTCACCGGTCATTTTTTCCTGATTAAGCACAAACAGGGTAATGTTTTTCGCCGGATCGGATACAACGATTTCGTATTCTTCCATAATTTTTCTTTTTACCTAAGCTTCCAGCGAAGCGGCTTCTAAGCGGCGGCGTCTGCTGTGAGTCGCGTATCAGGAAGCTTATGAAACAGCCGGAGGCTGCGCGAAGCGGCTTCTAAGCGGCGACGCCTGTTGTGAGTCGCGTATCAGGAAGCTTATAAAACAGCCGGAGGCTGTAAGGGGTCTTCCGGCACGATACGGTCAACCCCTATTACCGCGTCCGACGGGGTAAGGCTCACCACCCGCACGCCCAGGGCGCCTTTGCCCATAACCCGTATCGTGTTCGCCTTGAGTTTAATGGACTTACCGTGGCTGGTGATGCACATGATTTCATCGTCCTCAAGCACCCCCACGCACCCCGCAAGGTCTCCGGTCTTCTCGCTGCCCTGGTAAATCTTCTGCCCGTAAGTGGCCCTGCCGTGGGCGTTGAAATCGTCGAACGCCACCCGCTTACCGTAGCCGTGCCTTGAGAGGAGGAGCATGGTTTCCCGATCGTCAACCCGCAAAAGCCCCAGAAGCGCGTCGTCGTCAGCCAGCCGGATGCCCCGGATGCCCCGGGACATCCGACCGGTGCTGCGCACCTGCTCTTCTCCGGTACGAAGCGCCAGGCCCTGTCGGGAGATGAGCATCACCTCGTCCCCGCCGCCGGTAAGAAGGGCGCTTACCAGGGAATCCCCCTCGTCAAGGGTGATGGCGAAAATCCCCCGCGTCCGAGCGTTGGCAAAGTCGCCGGTCTTTACCTTCTTGACGATGCCTTTGGCGGTTCCCATGAAAAGGTAGCGGCTTTCGGAAAACTCTTTGAGCGAGACCACCGCGGTAATCTCCTCCTGCGGGGACACGGGCAGCACGCTCTTGATATGCGCCCCTTTGGAGGTTCGGGATCCTTCCGGCACCTCATACACCTTCATCCAGTACGCTTTGCCCGCGCTTGTGATAAACATGATGTATTCATGGGTGGACGCCACGAAAACCTGTTCGATAAAGTCGTCTTCCGCCAGCTTTGCGCTTATCATGCCCTTGCCGCCCCGCCCCTGATTGCGGTAGGAGGCCACCGGCACCCGCTTGAGGTATCCCAGATTGGAAATGAGTATCATCATCTCTTCTTTCTTGATGAGGTCCTCCACGTTTATCTGTTCCGCCTCGCTTTCCACGATCTCGGTGCGCCGGCTGTCCCCGTAGCGCCGCGCTATTTCGTCTATCTCTTCCCGTATTACGCTAAGGAGCTTCCCCCTGTCTTGAAGGAGCGCGGAAAAATACGCGATCTGCACCGCCAGATCCGCAAGATCCGCCTTAAGCTTCTCGGTTTCAAGGCCCGTAAGTCTGGCGAGGCGCATATCCATAACCGCCTGCGCCTGCGCGTCGGAGAGGCTGAAGCGCGCTTTCTGCGCGGCTTTGGCCGCGTCGGTATCTTTCGCGCCTTTCATAAGGGCAACCACCTCGTCGATATGGCCAAGGGCGATGACCAGGCCCTCAAGAATGTGGGCGCGTTCTTCCGCTTTGGTAAGGTCGTGCCGGACGCGGCGGGTAACCACCGCGACGCGGTGTTCGATAAAGTGGGTTATTAACTCCTTCAGACTCAGGCACCGGGGCCTCCCGTGTACCAGCGCCAGGTTGATAATATTAAAGGACGACTGGAGGGCGGTGTGGGAGAAAAGCTGGTTCACCACGACTTTATGGATGGCCCCCCGTTTCAGTTCGATGACGATGCGAAGCCCCTCCCGATCCGATTCGTCATTGACCGCCGCGATGCCGTCGACAACCTTTTCCCGCGAGAGGCCGGCGATGCGCTCAAGGAGCGCGGCTTTGTTCACCCCGTAGGGTATCTCGGTAAACACGATGAGTTCCCTGCCGCTTTTGCCGCTCTCGACCTCGAAGCGCCCCCGCGTGAGGACCTTTCCCCTGCCCGTTTCGTAGGCGTCCCGTATGCCCTTCGCGCCGAAGATGATGCCGCCTGTGGGGAAGTCGGGACCCGGGATATGGCCGGTAAGCTCGTCGAGGGTAATGTTCGGGTTATCGATGTACGCTTTCATGGCCGCGCATACTTCGGTAAGGTTATGGGGCGCCATGTTGGTGGCCATGCCCACGGCGATCCCGCTGGAGCCGTTAATAAGGAGGTT
>JAITHR010000243.1 GCA_031279895.1 Spirochaetaceae bacterium | reverse complement strand
TGGAAAGATTCATTTCCGCCCTGGAAAGATTCATTTCCGCCCTGGAAAGATTCATTTCCGTCCTGGAAAGATTCATTTCCGTCCTGGAAAGATTCATTTCCGCCCTGGAAAGATTCATTTCCGCCTTGGAAACAGACGTGGCCGCGACAAACGAAAGTCCTCCTGTTTCGGGCGGGTATCTCTCCGCTTCGGCGGGAAGCCCGTCCAAGTCATTCGGGAGGCCGAATGAAGTATTCGGGAGCCCGTCCAGAGTAAACGGGAGCCCGGACAAAGCATCCGGCCCGCCCGTAAAACATCCATGTCTGCCAAGCACTTTTTCTATACGCCTCTCTTCAGATATATTTAATATCTGATATGATTCATTTCCGTCCTGGAAAGATTCATTTCCGCCCTGGAAAGATTCATTTCCGCCCTGGAAAGATTCATTTCCGTCCTGGAAAGATTCATGGCCGCGACAAACGGAAGTCCTCCTGTTTCGGGCGTACATCTCCCCGCTTCGGCGGGAAGCCCGTCCAAGTCATTCGGGAGCCCGTCCAAGTCATCCGGACGTCCGGACAACGCATCCGGACGTCCGGACAAAGCATCCGGACGTCCGGCCAGAGTAAACGTGCGCAAGTCCAACATAAACTTGCGCAAGTCCAACATAAACGGGAGCCCGTCCAAGTCATCCGGACGTCCGGACAAGTCATCCGGACGTCCGGACAAGTCATCCGGACGTCCGGACAAAGCATCCGGACGTCCGGACAACGTAAACGTGCGCAAGTCCGTCGTAAACGTGCGCAAAACCGCCCTATCCTTACACGGGGACGAGTCATTCCTGGTCAGAAATGAAGTATTCCTGGTCAGAAATGAGTCATTCCTGGTCAGAAATGAAGTGTTCCTGGTCAAGAATGGGTTGGAAATAGTCATGGGCGCTTTGGAAACGAATGATTTTGCGCCGGAAACATTCGTCGGCGCCTTGGAAACGAATGTTTTTACTCTGGAAATAATCGTGCGCGGCGCCCCGAACAACGATAAGCCCCTTACTACGCACGACAACACACAGCTTACAAACCGTCGGAGGCTGCGCGAAGCGGAGCCGCGCCTAATCAGCAGCCAGCCCGCTCACCGGACAAGGTGTTGCACTACTTTGAAGCAACAGGCGGCCATGCTGAGACAGCCGGAGGCTGCGCGAAGCGTAGCCGCGCCTGGGCTGTACAAGCCCGCTAACCGGACAAGGTGTTGCACCGCTTGGAAGCAACAGGCGGCCATGCTGAGACAGCCGGAGGCTGCTACGCACAACAACGCACGGCTCTCGAAGCGCTCGCCGTTGCGCGAGAGCGTAGCCGCGCCTAAACAGCACTGACTCGCTCACCGGACAAGGTGTTGCACCATTCGGAAACAACAAGCGGCCATGCTGTGCCTCCGGCGCTGCCGGCGGGCGGAGACGGAGTATAGAAAGAAGTGCCGGTGGCCGATGATAGGTATGCGTATGCGTCTTAGTTTTCGTAAAACCAGTCTTGTGGATTTCCCCGGTAAAATTGCCGCGTGCCTCTTCTTTCCCGGATGCAACCTCCGCTGCCCCTGGTGCTATAATCGAGGCTTGGTGCTGGGAGAAGAGCCGGCTCTGGTCCCGCTGGGCGACGTGGTGCGGCACCTTGCAAAACGCCGCGCCGTGCTGGGCGGCGTGGTGTTAAGCGGCGGCGAACCGCTCGTCTATGAACTGGGAAATCTGATACGCCGTATCAAAGATCTCGGCCTTTCGGTGAAAATCGACACCAACGGCATGGCGCCGGCCAGCCTTGAGGCCATCCTACAGGATCGGGAAACCCAACCGGACTATATCGCCCTTGACCTTAAGATGGCGCCCCGTCGCTACTACGGGGTACTCACCGGACGGGGAGACCCCGCAAGCGCGCTTCCGGCGTCCGCCGCGCTCGTCCGCGTTTCCGGCATCCCCCACGAGTTCCGCACCCTCGCGTTCCCCGACGGGTTTGTGGCCCCTGAAGACGTCGCGGCGCTCTCGGCGCTGGTTGACGACGCCCCCTGGTACTTCCGCGCCTTCCGCCCGGGAAACTGCCTTGATCCCGCGTGGGATGCCCGTGAACCGGCCAGCGCCGGCGACGCGGAAGCGTTGGCGCGCTTTGCCCGGTCCCTGGGGAAACAGGGCATTGCTTCCAGCGAGGGGGGGATTCCGTAGAAAAGACCCCCTTAGAAAAGTCAGCGCGAGGAGGAGAGGAGTTTTTTAACCTGATCGGCGATGGTCCGGCTGTCAAGGCCGAACCGTTTCATAAGGTAATCCTGGGTCCCCACTTCGCCGAACTCGTCCCGAATACCCACGCGGGAGAATTTGCCGCCGAAGCCGGCTTCCGCAAGGATTTCCGCCACCGCGCTGCCCAGTCCCCCGTCAATCTGGTGGTTCTCCGCGCTTACGAGACACCGCACCGCGCCCGCCTGGGTGAGAACCGCGTCCCGATCAATGGGCTTGAGCGTAAGCGCGTCAAGTACGCCGGCGTCTATGCCCTCTCCGGCCAGAACCTCCCGCGCTTTGAGCGCCTCGTTTACCATAAGGCTCCCCAAGGCGATAATGCAGGCGTCTTTGCCGGATGCAAGGAGCTTCGCCTGGCCGAACCGGAAGGTTTCCTCCGCCGGATACAGGAAGGGAACCGCCTTGCGGGGGATACGGAGGTACACGCACCCGTACATCTCCGCAGCGGCCCGGGTAAACGCGGCGCAGGCGCGGGGGTCCGAAGGCTCCGCCACGGTCAGTTTCGGAACCACCCGCATAAGGCCCAGATCCTCGAAGGGCATGTGGGTGCCGCCGTTAAAAGCCGCGGTAACCCCGGGGTCAGTGCCGACGAGTTTCACGTTGAGGCGGGCGTAATTGGCGGACAGAAAGAACTGGTCAAACACCCGCCGGCTTGAAAAACAGCCGAAGCTTGCGGCAAAGGGAATCTTTCCCACTGCCGAAAGACCCGCGGCCATGCCCACCATGTTGGCTTCGGCAATGCCCGCGTTGATAAACCGCTCCGGGTAGGCTTTCTTGAAAACGGCGGTGCCGGTACAACTCATAAGGTCCGCCTCTAGCACCACGATATTGGGGTTTTCCGCCCCCAGCGCCATGAGAGTCTCGGTATACGCGGCGCGCATCTCTTTTGTTTCCATGGGTTACTCCTTTTGTTCCTATTCTTGGGGTTGGGAATCCAGCGCCGCGATAGCTTCCGCCGCTTTCACGCGGTCAAACGCCATGCTGTGATTGTTCTGAACGCCTTCGGCAAAGGAACACCCCTTCCCCTTAAGCGTATCCATGATGATCATGGACGGCTTTTTATCCTGCGCCGCCGCGTTTTCTACGGCCTCGTCCAGCGCCGCGATGTCATGCCCGTCCACCCGCTGGGTAAACCAGCCGAAAGCCCGCCATTTGGCTTCCAGATCGTCCAGATTGAGGATGTCTTTGGTATAGCCGTCAAGCTGCTGCTTGTTGTAATCGGTAAACGCGATAAGGTTGGCCGTGCCGCGATACCCCGCAAAAAGCGCCGCCTCCCAAATCTGCCCCTCGTCAGACTCGCCGTCCCCGATAATCGCGTAGACTTTGGCGGATTTCGTACCCGCATCCATGCCCAGCCCCAGAGCAATGCCCAGCGCCGCGGAAAACCCCTGCCCCAAAGAGCCGGTAGTCATATCAACGCCCGGAGTAAGGTTGCGGTCGCAGTGGCTCGGCAGTCTGGTGCCGCCCTGGTTCAGCGTGCCGAGCCACTCCTTCGGAAAGTAGCCCTTAAGCGCCAGAGCCGCATATACCGCGGGCCCCGCGTGGCCTTTGGAAACCACCAGCTGGTCCCGATCCGGCATACGCGGGTTCAACGGGTCAACACGCAAACGGTGAAAATACAAAAGCGCCAGAAGGTCCGCAATAGACATGGCCCCCCCGATGTGTCCCGTGCCAAGGGTGCCGATTTCCTCAATCGTCATCTTGCGGATCTCCCGCGCCTTCTCCTTCAAAAACAGCAAACGTTCTTTATCCATACAAAATCTCCATAGTCCCATTATAGCACATTTCCCAGCCTCCGGCCCGTCTCCGACGGTTTCATAAGCGTCATGCGAAGCGCGACAAAGCGGACAACGACCGCATACAGCCTCCGGCTGTTCCATAAGCTTCCCGCGCCGCGCCCCGAAGCTATCAGCGACCGCTTACAGTCCCCGCCCCTTAAAACGACCTAAACGCACTCCCAGGTCAGCAAAACCCGCCCCAAGGCCACACAACCGCACCCCGAAGCTACACAGCTCCGCCCCCAAACCACACAATCCCGCCCCAAAGCCACCTAACCACGCCTGTAAGCGACCCAACCGCGCCTGTAAGCGACCCAACCGCGCCTCAAAGCCACACAAATCCGCCTCAAAGCGACCCAACCGCACTCCCAGGCCACACAATCACGCCCCGAAGCGACACAAACCCACTTCCAGGCCACACAACCGCGCCCCGAAGCGACCTAAGCGCACTTCCAGGCCACACAACCGCGCCCCGAAGCGACCTAAACGCACTCCCAGGCCACACAACCGCGCCCCGAAGCGACCTAAACGCACTCCCAGGCCACCTAATCACGCCCCGAAGCCACACAACCACGCCCCCAAGCAACACAACCGCGCCTCAAAGCCACCAAAACCCGCCCCGAAGCCACACAACCGCACTCCCAGGCCAGCAAATCCCGCCTCAAAACCACCAAACCACGCCCCGAAGCGACACAACCGCACTCCCAGGCCACACAACCCCGCCCCGAAGCGACCTAAACCCGCCCCGAAGCGATCTAACCACGCCACCAGGCCACACAACCCCGTCTCCAAGCGGACAACAACCGCTTAGGGCGGTGCGAAATACGACACCAAACCGTACCAAACAGCGGCATATCGCAGTAAACGGCGTACTATACGAGTTATTTCCGAGTCTAAAGAACGTCCTTCCGAGTCAAAAGAATGTCCTTCCGGGGTAAAGGAACGTTCCTCCGGGGCAAAAGAACGTTCCTCCGGAGCGCGGAAACGTTTCTCCGAGTCGCGCATGACTGTCCGCGAAGTAAAAAGAACTCTTTCCGAGGCAAAAACACGTAAAGCGGAGTCCCGTCTCCATAAGGCGGACTCGGATGTAGCTAAAGCAGACCCGCGTATAACTAAACGGGAGTCGGATTTAACTAAAAGAGGAGCCGGATTAGTGAACGTCGGAGTCGGTTTGGGGAGCGCGGGGGGCGGATTAGTGGGCGCGGAGTGCGGATTAGGTGGCGTAGAGGCGTGATTAGTGGGCGCGGAGGCGGGGTTAGTGAACGTCGGAGTCGGTTTAGGCGGCGTGGAGGCGTGTTTGGGTGGTGCGGAGTGCGGTTTGGGTGGTGCGGAGGCGTGTTTAGTGGGCGCGGAGGGCGGTTTGGGGAGCGCGGAGGGCGGTTTGGGGAGCGCGGAGGGCGGTTTGGGGAGTGCGGAGGCGTGATTAGGGAGCGCGGAGGGTGGTTTAGTGAACGTCGGAGTCGGTTTGGTGGGCGCGGAGGGCGGATTAGTGAACGTCGGAGGCGGTTTAGGCGGCGGCGGGGTCGGTTTTGTGAACGTCGGAGTCGGTTTGGGTGGCGCGGAGGGCGGATTAGTGAACGTCGGAGTTGGTTTGTGGGGCGCTGAGGCCGGATTAGTGAACGCGGCGGCGTTTTTAGTGAACGTCGGAGTCGGTTTAGTGAACGTCGGGGTCGGTTTGGGGAGCGCGGAGGGCGGTTTAGTGGGCGTCGGAGGCAGTTTGGGTGGTGCGGAGTGCGGATTAGTGAACGTCGGAGACGGCGCGAAGCGTAGCCGCGCCTACGCAGCAGCCAGTCCCCTAACCGGACACGGTGTTGCACCGCTTTGAAACAACAGGCGGCCATGCCGAAACCGTCGGAGACGGTGCTTAAACAGCCGGAGGCTGGGGGTCCGCGAGGTCAACCGCTTCTTCCACCGTATCGACGATGTTTTCCCTGCCCAGGTCTTCGATGAAGCCGGATTTTTCCAGTGTGGCCCGGGGTTCTTTGCGGATTTCGCAGATGATAAGGCGCAGTTTCCGGCGGCGGCACTGGATAAGGAACGATTCGAGCGCGGTGATGCCGGTGGAATCGATGACCGGCACTTCCCTCATTCGCAGCACGAGCGCTTTGGGGGTTTTGGTGACTCTGAGGAGCGTATTTTGAAGCATATCCGCCACGCCGAAGAAGAAGGGGCCGTTTATCTCGTATATTTCGATGTCCTGCCGTGCCAGAGCGCCTATTTCGCTTGCCGTGTTCTTTCCGATGTCCCCGAAGGCGAGCTCCGTAATGAGTTCGTCGTTTTCCAGCTGTATGTTCGTAACCTCTATCATGCGTTTCAGGAAGAGAAACACCGCCAGCACCACCCCGACTTCCACCGCGAACGTGAGGTCAACGATAATCGTGAGGAGAAACGTGGTAAGGAGCACCCAGGTGTCGCTTTTGGGGGAGCGGCGTATGAGGCGTATGAAGCGGCTCAGGTTACTCATGTCCCAGGAGACTATCATAAGCACCGCGGACAGGCCCGCGAGCGGGATGGCGGAGGCCACCGGGGAGAGGAACAGCACGAAAACCACCAGTGTAACCACGTGCATAATGCCCGCCACGGGGCTTACGGCGCCGGCTTTGATGTTGGTGGCGGTTCGGGCGATGGCGCCGGTGGCCGGGATGCCGCCGAAGATGCCGGAGACGATGTTGCCCAGCCCCTGGGCCGCAAGCTCGGTGTTCGCGTTGTGCCGGTCCCCGGTCATGCCGTCAGAGACCACCGCCGAAAGGAGGGATTCTATGGCCGCAAGGAGCGCGATGCTGAAGGCGCTTGGAAACACGGCTCCCAGGACGCGCCAGCTTAGCGCGGGGAAGGAGGGTATCGGCAGGGACGCGGGGATGCCGCCGAACTTGCTTCCCACGGTTTCCACAGGGAGGTGCAGGAAATGGCAGAGCACCGTCGCGACCGCCACGCCCGCGGCGGCACCGGGGATGTAGGGGAAGAACCGGCGGATAAAGATGATGACGAGCATGGTTCCGGCGCCTATGGCGAAGGTGAGCGGGTGGAGGGTGGGGAAATGGAGGATGTACTCCACCCATTTTTCAAAGAACGCCGGGGAGCTGGCGGCGATTTTGAGGCCGAAGAAATCCTTTACCTGCTGGGAGAAGATGAGCACCCCGATTCCGGTGGTAAAGCCTGTGGTAACCGGATAGGGGATGAACTTGATGAACCGCCCCAGGCCGGTTAAGCCCATGACAACGAGCATGATGCCCGCGAGTATCGTGGCGGTGATAAGCCCCGCGGGACCGTGATCCCGCATAACGCCGAAGATGATAATCACGAAGGCGCCGGTGGGCCCGCCTATCTGGAACTTGCTGCCTCCCAGGAGGCTTACGCAGAAGCCCGCGGTGATGGCGGTGTAGAGCCCCTGCGCCGGTGTGCCGCCGGCGGCGATGCTGAACGCCATGGAGAGCGGGAGCGCCACGATACCGACGATTACGCCGGCTATGCAGTCTTTGACAAACGAAGCCGGACCGTAGCGGGGGCCTTTTTTGTCCGGC
This sequence comes from Spirochaetaceae bacterium, assembly GCA_031279895.1. Lineage (GTDB taxonomy): Bacteria > Spirochaetota > Spirochaetia > Treponematales > Breznakiellaceae > JAITHW01. Next base: position 2,202 of record JAITHR010000243.1, on the reverse strand, counting down.
AGGAGTTCGACGATACGGGGGATAAGATCCCGAATGTTGATAAACTTAAATGACTTAAATGAATACATGGGGGAATCTAATACCCGATTCCGGTACTCTGTCAAGATTGGTATTGCCCTTTCCGGTGTTTCCGTGTACAATGCGCTTACGCGAATCACGCGGTACGCATAAGGAGAAGGTATGTCTTCACACACGAAAAAAGCCGCCAACCCTGGCCCCCTCGGTCTTTTAGGGTTCGGCATGACCACGGTTCTTTTGAACCTGCACAACGCGGGCGTCATAGAACTTTCTATCGTAATCGTCGCCATGGGTTTGGCCGTGGGCGGAGCGGCCCAGATTATCGCGGGCGTAACCGAGTTCCGCGAAGGAAACACCTTCGGGGGAACCGCTTTCAGCGCCTACGGCTTCTTCTGGTGGTCCCTCTGCATCATTTGGATTAACCCCTTCGGGAGCGCGGGCATCCGCGCCGCCGACGAGAAGTCCATGGGGTTTTACCTCCTCCTCTGGGGGATATTTACCCTTTTCATGTTCTTCGGCGCCCTGGCGCACAACACCGTCACAAAAATCGTGTTCCTCTCTCTCACGGTGCTGTTCTTTCTCCTTGCCGCCGGGGATTTTACGGAAAACCACGGCATTAAAATCATCGCCGGCTACGAGGGCATCTTCTGCGGCGCTTCGGCCATCTATTCCGCGGTGGGGCAGATCGTAAACGGCGAATGTAACAAAACCGTTTTCCCCCTCTGATTTCCCGCGGCGCCTGCCCTACGGTATGGGGATTCCCGACGCGGCGCGCTCCCACAAGAGAAACACGTCGCTGTCATCCGGCGCGCTCTTGAGCAGCTCCGCGTAGTCCGCAGCCGCTCTCCCGTAATCCCGTTGGTAATGGTAGGCCAGGGCGCGGTTAAAGCGGGCGTCCGTGAACCGGGGGGCAAGGCGCAGGGCTTCGGTGTAATCCGCGATAGCCCGCCCGTACTCCCTTCTCGCAAGGTAGGCGTTCCCCCGATTGTTAAGGACCGCGCTGTCCTGGCCCGTGGGGAAACGGAGTGCGGCGGTGTAATCCTGAATGGCGTAATCGTGGTTTCCCCGCAGCGCGTAGGCGGCGCCGCGGTTAAAAAACGCCAGCCCGTAGGCCGGATTAAGGGCTATGGCCCTGCTTGAGTCGTAAATGGCGCGGTCAAGGTCCCCGATAAACCGGTACGCGAAGGCGCGGTTGCTCCAGGCCTCGGCATAATCCGGCTGTATTTCCAGGGCGCCGGTGAAATCCGCAATCGCACGGTCATAGGCTTTGACCCGCATATACGCCACCCCGCGGTTATGCAGAACCCGCGGGTCATGGTCCCGCGCCGTAAGCGCGTGGGTGTACGCGCTTATGGCGTGGTCGTAAAGCCCGTCGTAAAAATAGGCGTTGCCCCGCTCGAACGCGGCTTCCGCAGCGATACGCTTCAGCCTGAGCGCCTCGTTATAATCCCACCGCGCCCGCTCGTGGTTCCCGCGTCGGGAGTAGGCGGCCCCGCGGTTATGAAACGCCTCGGCCAGCGAGGGGTTGAGCCGCAGCGCGACGGTAAACTCCTCAACAGCCAGGTCGTATTCCCCCTGACAGAAATACACGAGCCCGCGCCCGTTATAGGCCAGCGCGAAGTGCGGGTTATACTGGAGCGCTTTGGTGAACTCCGCGAAAGCGTGACCGTACTGGCCGCTCGCAAAGTACCGCGCCCCAAGGTTGTAAAAACTCTCTGAGAGCGCGCTGCCCAGGCGCAGGCTTTCGTTCAAATCCGCCACTGCCAGCTCGCGGTTTCCGGTATACAAATAGGCTTTACTCCGGTACTGGAGCGCCTGAATAAACCCCGGGTTAAGGCGCAGGGCTTCGGTAAACTCCCGCGCCGCCTGCGGGTACTCCCCTCGGTTAAAATAAAACATACCCCGGTTAAAATACGGCGCCGGATCCCCGCTCTGGGCCGCCGCAAGACCCGCGCACAAAAACCACACCACCGGACACAGTTTTCTCATTCCTCATCTCCCTTTAGGCATTATTCCCTTTAGTATAGCATATTTTCCCCCGCCCCGCCCCGTCTCCGACGGTTTCAGCACTGTTGTTTCTTAATGGTGCAACACCCTGTCCGTTGAGCAGGCTTGCACAGCCCAGGCGCGGCTACGCTCTCGCGCAACGGCGGGCGTGTTTGGGAGCGGCGCGTTGTTGTGCGC
>JAITHR010000241.1 GCA_031279895.1 Spirochaetaceae bacterium | reverse complement strand
CCGCGCGGCGGCGTGGTGGTCGGGCGGGGCGGCGTGGTGGTCACGCGCGGGGGCGTGGTGGTCAGGCGGGGCGGCGTGGTGCCGAAGCGGGGCGGTGTGGTGCTAAGGCGGGGCTGCGTGGTGCTAAGGCGGGGCTGCGTGGTGGTAAGGCGGGGAGGCGTGTGTCTGAAACGCGGAGTTGTGTGGTCAAAGGCGGGCGGCGTGGTGGTAAAGCGGGGAGGGAAGCTATGAAACCGCCGGAGGCTGCGCGAAGCGTAGCCGCGCCTAAGTAGCAACCGGATTGCTCACCGGACTAGGTGTTGCACTATTTGGAAGCGACAGGCGGCCCTGTTTGAAGCCGTCGGAGACGGCGCGAGAGCGTAGCCGCGCCTAAGCAGCAACCGATAATGTAACTGGACAAGGTGTTGCACCATTAAGAGGCAACAGGCGGCCCTGCTGTGCCTCCGGCGCCGCCGGTGGACTAGGTGTTGCACTACTTTGAAACAACAGGCGGCCTTGTTTGTGCCACCCGCCGCCGGCGGGCTGTTTCAAACAGCTTCCCGTGTAGCGGCTCAAAGCAGGCGGAGACTACTTACAGGCGCGTGGCATGACGCTGTTATGCCTCCGGCGCCGGCGGTTAGGAGGGGAGGCCGCCGTTTACGGAAATTACCTGGCGGGTAATGTAGGACGCGCTTTCGGAAAGGAGAAAGACCGCCAGCGCCGCCACCTCTTCAGGCGTGCCAAGGCGCCCCAGGGGGATGGCCGGCAGGATGGTCTCAAGCGGCGCGTTCTTAATCATGTCGGTCTGAATAATGCCCGGGGCAATGCAGTTCACCGTAATAGATCTTCCCGCAAGCTCCAGCGCCAAAGCTTTGGCCGCACCGATAATGCCCGCCTTGGACGCGCTGTAGTTCACCTGCCCCGGGTTGCCGATAAGACCGGACACCGAGGTTACGGCAATAATCCGGCCCCGGCGCTTCCGGCATAAGGGCAGTATCAACGGTTTAAGCACGTTGTAAAAGCCGCCCAGGTTGGTATCCACCACCGCGTCCCACTGCTCGTCCCGCAGCGCCGGAAACACGTTGTCAGACGCGATGCCCGCGTTAAGCACGATACCCCAGAAAGCGCCGCGCTCTTTGGTGTACGCCTCAAGCGCCGCGCCGCAGGCCGCCCTATCCGCGGTGTCGAACCGGAGAAGGTCAGCGTCCCGTCCCGCGGCGCGCAGGGTATCGCGCAGCGACAGGGCAGCCTCCTCGTTCCGGTGGTAATGGGCGGTTATTTCGTAGCCCGCCTCCGCCGCGGCAAGGGCGATGGCCCTCCCGATGCCCCGGCTCGCGCCGGTAATCAATACCCGTTTCGCGGCGCTCACTGCCCGCCTCCGTTTTGCTCCCGCTCCGTACCCGTCGTACCCTCCATAACCGTAAGCTTTCCCTCGGCAACCGGCGTCTCCGCGAGAAACAGGGCGCCGTGAAACGAGGAAACCCGATCCGATCGCCCCTCTTCCCGCACCGTAACGGTAACGGTGGATCCGCAAGGCAGAACCGGCTGCGCGAAGGTCATGGCGGACACGCTTAACAGGCACCCGGGCGCGCGGGGATCCCTTTGGCCGGAAAGAGCCCCCAAGGCAGCGATGGCCTGGGCCATACACTCGAAGCCCGCCCATGCGGGAAAGCCCCCGAGAGCCTCGTCGTAAAAAAGCCCCGCTGCGGTAATGTCGTATTCCGCAGTAAGGGATAGGTCGTCATATCGGATAATGCGGCTTAGCAGCACCATCCGGCCCCGATGCGGCAGGAGGCGTTCAAGTTCCTCCCGCTCAAGTACGTTTGTTATCATAATCCATCCTCACAGCCTCCGCCGTCTCCGACGGTTTCATAAGCGTCATGCCCCGCGCCCCGAACAACGACAGACTCCTTACCGCGCACAACAACGCACGGCTCCCGAACCGCGGCGGGCTGCGCGAAGCGTAAGCCGCGCCTCAACAGCACTGACTCGCCCAATGGACACGGTGTTGCACCGTTCGGAAACAACAGGCGGCCTTGCTGAAACAGCCGGAGGCTGGCCGCGCCTCAACAGCACTGACTCGCCCAATGGACACGGTGTTGCACCGTTTAAGAAACAACAGTGCCGGAACAGCCGGAGGCTGGCCGCGCCTAAGCAGCAACCAGCCCGCCCAATGGACACGGTGTTGCACCATTACGAAACAACAGGCGGCCTTGCCGGAACAGCCGGAGGCTGGCCGCGCCTCAACAGCACTGACTCGCCCAACGGACACGGTGTTGCACCATTATCAAACAATACGCGGCCTTGCTGAAACAGCCGGAGGCTGCCGGAGGCTGAGGATGATGCTGACGTTGCAACCGCCGAAGGCGAAAGAATTACTCATGCACACAAGGGGGTCCCGGGGCGCGGTATCAGGCGCCGCGAAGACGAGGCCGGGAATGTCCGGGTCGGGAACCCCGTCCCAGCGGTGAACCGGCAGGCCCCGCGCTTCGGCCAGGGTCATCCAGCAGATCGCAAGCTCAAGGGCGCCCGCGGCGCCCAGGGTGTGGCCCGTGACTGGTTTGGTGGAACTTAGGGCCGGCGGGCGGTCGGAAAACACTTCGGCTATGGCAAGGGCTTCCATCCGGTCGTTGAGTACGGTGCCGGTGCCGTGGGCGTTGATATACCCCACGCGCTCCGGTCCGCACCCGGCGTCCGCAAGGGCGCATCTCATGGCGCGGGCCGCACCGCTTCCGTCAGGGCGCGGCGCGGTAATATGAAAGGCGTCGGCGCTCTCTCCGGCTCCCAGCAGCGCGACCACGGGGCCGGAGTCAGGGGCCTCGCGGGAAAGCACGAAGAACGCGGCGCCCTCTCCCAGGGTGATTCCGGCGCGGTTTTTGCTGAAAGGGTTGGTTAAGCGCGGCGAGAGGCTCTCAAGGGTGCTGAACCCCAGAAGCACCGTGGGGGAAACGATGTCCGCGCCGCCTGCAAGCACCGCGTCGCACAGTCCGGCCTCAAGGAGTTCCCGCGCCCGCAGAACCGCGCCGGCGCTTGAGGCGCACGCGGTAGAAACCGTAAGGCAGGGCCCTTCAATCCCGAAGTAGCCGGCGACCCATTGGGCAATATGCGCGGGGCCTTGGGCGCGGAGCGCGTACTCCGGCGGAAACGCGCCGTGCGTGAAGTACGCGGCGTGGGCGCTGAGGGATTCCTCCGAGCCGTTATCGCAGGATCCGACGCATACCCCGACCCGCGCGGGCCCGTAACGCGCCAGAGCCCGCGCCGCGTCCCCCGCAATCTGTTCGAGCGCGGCACGCGCCAGGTTCCGAAGCCGCGGGAACCGGACCGGAACCAGTCCCGCCGGAAAGACGCGCCCGTCTGTAAGCCGCGTCTCCGCAATGCCCC
>JAITHR010000174.1 GCA_031279895.1 Spirochaetaceae bacterium | reverse complement strand
GGTTTCGAGCGCGGTTTCCATCATGCGGGTAAAGGCGGTCTGCCGTTCCTCCGCGCCGGTTGTTTCATGGGTTACGAGGCTGTCGGAAATGGTAAGGAGCGCCAGAGCCTCACGCCGGTTTCCGGCAAGGACATCGACAAGCTGCTCGAAACGACCCGTGCGCGGGAACACGTCGAGTTTGACGCGGAAGACGGGGGCATGACCGCGTATTTCTCCGCCCGTTTCGTGAACCGCGGAGCGAGGCCGGGCACTGGGGGTCGATCGCGGCAATCATCGTCCCCCGCGCTGATAACCCCACGGGCGCCGCCGGCGGCGGGGTGGCCGTTTATGAAGAGTCTGACGTCCTTTACCTGCGGGAAATTCCGGCGGATGCCGCGGTCCAGGGCCCGCAAACTGCGGAAAACCTCCCCCTCTCTGGGGGGCCTGTCCTCCAGCGGGGGCAGCGCCGCACGCTCGGAAAGGTCCGCGTATACCACCCCGTCCCGATAGAGGAGCGAGCGGAGGCGGGTCTCCCGCGGAAAGAGCGGCGCGGTTCGGGGGGAAGCCGGACCGAGAAGGGTCTCCTCCACATAGCGCCGGACAGACAGTTCCTCTGAAGAGAGACGGGGAAGCATCCGCTCCTCCACCACCTCCCGATCGTCCCCGATGGCGTAAAACACAAAGGTCCGGCGGACCTTCGGGGAACCGGCGGCCTCGCGGAACGCGAAAAACCCCAGACAGGCGAGCAGGAACACTGCCCGCAGCGCCTTCCAGAAAACGGAGGACCGGCGCCTCGTATGCTTATTCAATGGCCGTATACCCTCCGGTCTGTTCAAAGTCGGCGATAAAATCGCTTATCCCTTTATATAACGCTTCGGAAAACTTCCGCAACCCGCTCCGGTCCAGAAACAGCGCCGCGTCTTGCGCGTTGGTGAGAAACCCCAGCTCCACCAGCACCGCGGGCATACGGGTATTCCGCACCACGAACCACTCTTCCGCCTTGATGCCCCGTGAGGGGAGGGCGTCTTCAAGGGTTCTCTCGAACTGCCGCAGAATGGACTTGGCCATGAGAATGCTCTCGGTGATGAACTCGTCCTGCACCATGGCCTCGTGAATGGCGATTAGCTCCTCTGACCCCGCGTACTTGGACGGGTCGATGACGTTCCGCTCGTACTCCGGCTTGAGATACCACACCTCGTAGCCCCGAACCATCCGGTTAAACGAAGCGTTGGCGTGAACCGAGACGAACACGACCGCCTCGTTTTCCTTGAGGGACACCGAATTGGCCAGATCCACCCGCTCGCTCAGGGAGGGGTAGGTATCGGCGGTTCTCGTAAGCAGTATCCGCTTGTCCGGGAAGCCGCGGGCAAGGCGTTCGTGGAGGTCTTTCCCGATAGCCAGGGTGATGTCTTTTTCCACCAGAGTAACGGACTTTCCGTTAATGACGTGGGTGCCGACGGCGCCGGTATCTTTGCCCCCGTGTCCCGGGTCAACGATAACCGCCGCGATCCTGAAGAGGCTTTCGCCGGAAATGGCCCGCTCAAGCCCCCGTCTGAGGGCGCTTGCAAAGGGTTCCGGGAAGCGGAGCCGGCCTTTTTCGAGAAACGGCGCCGGCGGGTACAGCACGTTCCGGCGGTCGATAAGCATGACGCCGGTCTCTCCGGCGTCCCCGACCTGAAAGGCCGCGTAGTGGTCAGAGACGACGAAAGCGCCGGACCTGAAAAGCGGGTCCCACTGGAAAACCGCGGGACCGTCCCGCGCCTGGCGCAGGGGTTCCAGACTGGCCAGCACCTCGTTAAGGCTAAGGAGGCCGGACGCGGACGCGGTATCCGGCTCCGGATCCCCGTAGACGCTGCCCGCAAGCGCGAGCGCGCAGACCAGCGCGGCGAGCGCCGGCGCCGCGCCTCTCCCCTTGGCCCCTTTACGCATTCCGCATTCATCCCTGTCCGTGTCCGCGCAGTCTGTCTATGGTATACACCGCGCCCTGATACCCGCCCCGCGCCAGAGCGCTCCAGAAATCCCGTGCCAGAAGACCGGGCGTCTCCGGCCCGTCCGCAAGGGGCAGCGGAAGACCCGTAAGGGCGCGAACCGCGTCAAGGCTTTCCCCCACGGACCTCCCCATGTAATCGGTGAGACCGGAGTCCGTAAACGCGGGAAAGGAAAGAATGGCCGCGACTCCGCTTGAGTCCGGCATCCGTCCAAGCTCCTCCCGTAGTTGCGCGGAAAGGCCGAAGGCGTCCGGCGGGAAATCCGCGCCCGCGCCCGCAAGAAACGCCTCGGTGTCCGCGTCCGGCGCTTCAAGACGGATAAGAACGGCCCGTGCGGAGGCTTCCGCAGCCTCCGCCGCCAGTTCCCGCGACGGCGCGGCGCTTATGACGTTGCCGCACTTGGCCACGTTGTTTTCCGGGAACCGTACCGTGCTTCCGGCTTTCACCCGTAAAAACACCTGTTTTACATACTGTCCGGTTTCGGCCTCCAAGACACCCCGTATCGCGGAAACCCTCCCCGGAATGGAGATACACGCCCGCTCCGCACTGGTCCAGCGGCGTTTCGGCGCAAGGCCCGCAGGCGCCTCTCCGATGGCGATACGCACGGCCCCTTCGGTAAGCGACACCCCGGAAGCGTAGGGGTACGTCCAGCCGGACATATACCCCCCTGAAAGCCGCGCCGCGATTTCCCCTATCATAGGCCCCCGGGAAGTAAGCTTCATGTCCCCTTTGGCGGCTCCGTGGGTAATACCCAGAGCCCTGGCGCCGGCCTCGAAAACCCGAAGGATCGCGTCCGCGTCGGCGTCGTCCAGCGCCGCGGGCAGGGTATGTCCCATTTCAATAAAGTACGGCGGGAAAAAAATGTGCCTGTCCGCAAGACCGCAGACCGTCATCTCCCCCTTATACACGAGCGCGTCCACCGAAAACTCCGGGCCATCCATGTATTCCTCAACAATAACCCTGCCGGATCGGGAAAAACAAAGGGCATCCTCCACGGCGCGTCCGAGCTCCTCCGGTGTACGCGCAAGCCGGCACCCCCGGGCACCCATATTGTCCACAGGCTTCACCACCACCGGATAGGGTACCCGCCCCTTTTCCGTTATAACCGCACGGCAGTCTCCAAAAACAGACGGCGCCGGGGGTCCCGTAAAAACCGCAAACGCCGGCGAGGGCAGGGAAGCGCGGGCAAAACATCCGCGCATCCGCTCCTTGTCCGAAGCGTCCAGCGCGGCCTCATAAGGTATCCCCGGCAGCCCCAGCCGCTCGGTAGCCCAGGCCACGGTTGCCGAAAAATCGGTTCCCGCAGTCATAATGCCCGCCAGATTCCCGCCGGAGGCAAGAGCGCGGGCAAGTTCCTCAATACGCTCCTTGTCTTTAAGGTCAATATGTTCAAAACGGTCCGCCAAACCCGCACAGGGCGCCCCCGCATCCCCGTCAACCGCCACGGTCATAAGCCCCATCTCCCCGGCAATTCT
>JAITHR010000127.1 GCA_031279895.1 Spirochaetaceae bacterium | reverse complement strand
ATTGTTGAAAACCACGATAAGAACCGGCGCCTTGTACGTGTTGAGCGTAGCCATCTCCGCGCAGTTCATACGGAAACACCCGTCTCCGGTAAAAAGCGCCACAGGCCGCGACGGGTTGGCGATCTTCGCGCCCAGCGCCGCGCCAAGCCCGAACCCCATGGTGCCGAGCCCGCCGGAGGACAGAAACGAGCGTGCCCGGGTAAACGGGTAGAACTGGGCGGTCCACATCTGGTGCTGCCCCACGTCGGTCGCCACAATCCCGTCTTCCCCGATGCGGCGGGCGGTTTCCTCACAGATAAAGCGCGGATGAAGGCTGTCCCCGCTTTTTTCGCGGGCTTTGGGGGCGCAGGTTTTCCATTGGGCGATCTCCCCCTGCCACCGGCTCCCGACGCGGGCCGGAAGCCGCGCAAGGACCCTGCCCAGGGTCGTGCGTATATCCCCCACAACCCAGGTCCCGGCCTGAATGTTCTTGTTGATTTCCGCGGGGTCAATGTCGAAGTGCAGGATTTTCGCGGCGCCCGCAAAGGAATCCGGACTGCTCGTTACGCGGTCCGAGAAGCGGGCGCCCACGGCCACGAGGAGGTCCGCCTGCTGCACCGCCCGGTTGGACGCCACGGTGCCGTGCATACCCACAAGGCCCGTGTGGAGGGGGTGGTCTTTGGGAACCGCGCCGGTTCCCATGAGGCTCAGTGCCAAAGGCGCGTTGAGGCGCTCCGCGAGCCGGACAAGCTCCTCCGAGGCGCCGGAGATTATCACGCCCCCGCCGGCGTAGATAACCGGATACGCGGCTTCCGCAAGGAGGGACGCGGCTTTCTCTATGTCGTCATCGACGCACGCGCCGCGTCCGCTCCGCTCCTCAAGCCGCCGCGCCCGCTCCGCGAAGCAGGGGGCCGGGGGACTGACCGAAGGCGCGCTCAGAATATCTTTGGGAATATCCACCAGCACGGGCCCCGGTCGTCCCGTGCGGGCCACGAGAAAAGCTTCCCGGATCACTTCGGAAAGTTCGTTCACGTCTTTGACGATCCAGTTGTGTTTTACCACAGGCATGGTTATTCCCGCGATGTCTACCTCCTGGAAACTGTCTTTCCCAAGGAGCGCGGTGCTGACATTGCCGGTAATGGCCACAAGCGGCACCGAATCCATCGCGGCGGTGGCGATTCCGGTAACAAGGTTGGTGGCGCCGGGGCCGGAAGTGGCGATGCAGACCCCTGTTTTGCCGGTAGAGCGGGCATATCCGTCGGCAGCGTGCGCCGCGTGCTGTTCGTGGCTTACCAGAATGTGCCGTATGCGGTCTTTATGTTTGAAAAGTTCGTCATAGATACCCAAAACGGCGCCCCCGGGATAGCCGAACACCGTGTCAACGCCCTGTTCGACAAGGGATTCGATAAGGATTCGCGCTCCCGTGTGGTGCATGGATGATGATTGCATAGATGATTGTCCAATTCTCCTTACGCTTTAAGGTAGTAAAAGGAACCGCACCCGTCAAGCGGCCAGCCGCCTTTAAGCATGGCCGCAGCCTCCGGCTGTTTTAAACATGGCCGCTTGTTGTTTCTTAATGGTGCAACACCGTGTCCGGTTACTTCGCTGGTTGCTACTTAGGCGCGGCTACGCTCTCGCGCCGTCTCCGGCGGTTTCAAAAGCTTCCCGCGCCGCGCCTCAAACCAATCTCTGTCCGCTTAAAGGCGTAGTCCGCGTTTCGGGGACAGACGTCCGCGCTTCAGGGACAGACGTCCGCGCTTCGGGGACGGCAGTCCGCGCTTCGGGGACAACAGCCCGCGCTTTAGGGACACGTCTCCGCGTTTCGGGGTGAGGTGTTTCTATGGTAGAAACCGCACTCCGCGCTTTGGCGGAGGCCCGCCTCCGACCGCCGGCGGCGGAGGCACAAAAGCGTCCCGCGAAGCGCGGCAAAGCAATCGTAGCCCGCGTACAAGCGCGGCGCGGGAAGCCGTTGAAACAGCCGGAGGCTGCCGTCGGAGACGGTGCGATAAACGGTAGCAAACCGTATCAAACGGCAGCATATCGCACGAAACGGAGGTGCCTATGAGATAAACGAGGAGCTAAATCATATGAATGCGGAGCTAAATCATATGAACGCGAGTCGGAATCATATGAACGCGGAGCTAAATCATATGAACGGGAGTCCGAATCAACCGAAAGCGAGTCGGACTCAATTGAAAGCGGGTCCCGTTTGACGGGGCCCGTAGTAAACAAACCGGTCCTATGGCCGGTGAAATCACTATTTTTGAGGAGAAAAGAGATGTATCACAATAAACACTGGCTTCCGTCGACGCGGCGGGGCATTCTGAACATGGCAAGGGTATGGGATACGATCCTGCCGACCAAAATTCTGGCGTGGGACATTCCGCCCAACGAGTATCAGGAGTTCCACGACCTCGTGATGATCGCCCGCGCCGCGCTCGACGAGGCCGAAACCTCCCCGCGGTCCGAGGTTATCAACACGAAAGTCCGTGTGGCCTTTGAAAACCTTATCGCAAAAATGGTATTTTTTCACGAACAGTATTACAATTCCCCGCTTCTGACCCAAATTGACCGCGCCGCCTCCGACGGCAGCCTCCGGCTGTTTTAACGGCTTCCCGCATCGCGCCCTCACGCTTTTCCGTCCGCATACCGCATCCGCGCCCGCAAGCGACGTAATCACGCGCCGCGCCTGTAAACGGTCTTTACCCGCTTTGCCGCGGTATCGGGAAGCTGTTTAAAACCCGCTGGCGGGTGAAACCGCCGGCGGGCGGCACAAAAGCTTCCTGTCCCGCGCCTCACAGCGGTCGTTGCCCGTTTTGCCGCGGTATCGGGAAGCTGTTTAAAACCCGCTGGCGGGTGAAACCGCCGGAGGCGGCCCGCGGGCGGTTCCACGAGTTCGACTTCCAGGGCGAGAGCGGCAACCGCCTCTACGTGATGCTCCGCCTGGCGAACGACAAGGGCGAACCCGGTCCCTACGGCCCCCTGTTCACCATCGTCATCCCCTAGCCGTCTCCGACGGTTTCATAAGCGTCCTGCGAAGCGCGGCAAAGCGGTCGTTGACTGCTTACAGGCGCGATGCGGGACGCTGTTTGGAACAGCCGGAGACGGCGGAGACGGGCGAGTGGAAAAAAGTATGGGCATAAAAATATACTGGAAGACTTTAGGAGGTCAAAAATGAATTGTGTTAATCACCCTGAAAAAGAATCCTCTGGAATATGTACCTATTGCGGGCAGTTCTTCTGTAAGGATTGTTTAGTAAATGTAAAAGGCAAAATGGTCTGTAAAGACGACGTTTCAAAGGTTCTTGACGAAGCAACCGATAGCGCCTCAAAAGAAACCAAGACGGCATCCGATATGGAGTTGTTGAGAAATGCCGCCATGAGAGATAACCGGCAATCACCAATTATTATTAACAACAATAATTCCGCCAGTTCAAGCGCGTCGGCGTCCGCTGCCGCGCTTGGAGGCGGTGGCTTTGACAGACATCACCCTAGGCTCAGGATGCATTGGGTATATTTCTTACTAATTGGTTGGTGGCTCGGATTGATCTTAATCTGTTGTATCATTCCGCTGTTTATCCCGGGATTAGTAAAAAAGGCTTTTGGCTATTGGTGACAACACCCCTGCCCGCCTCCGCCCGCCGCCTGCGGGAATGAGCGCGGCTATGACACGGTTGAAGTCAAGGTTAGGTCCCTCGCCGTCGTGGAGAATGGCGATACCCGCCGGGTAGTCGGGAATGATACGCACTACCTCCGAACCGTAAAAGAATTTGATGACTTTGATGACGTCATTGACGGTTCCTTTGATGGTATTGAGCATTATCCTGAGCCGTAACAGTATCCGGTAGAGATCGTCGTCGTTTCCGTTGCGGGGTTCGGCCGGTATTTTGCCTATACGGTCGAGGGGCCGCCCCCTGACTGTTTCAAGGTCATACTGTCCGGCCATATCCCGCATAGCTTTATCAATGTCCGCCAAAAGCGGGTCGTCGTAATTCGCCCGTTTAAGGGTCTCCCCTTTGGCAAGCCACTGGTGGAAGTACGGCGGACGGTTGTATTCATCCCAGTCGATAGGTTTCACAGCTGCCGAACCTCTATCCTGCTCCGGTCAATGAGCGCGATTTCCCGCTCCCCTATGGGGATATTGACCGCCGCGTACCCGCTTTCGGCGGGCGCCGTTAGGTCCGAAATTACCGCCGCTTTGATGTCGGCGTAGGCTATGCCCGGCACCTGAAACACCGGCATATTTATTCTCTGGCTTATGAAGTCCGCGCCGACGCTCTGGCTTTTGGCGCCCCAGGCCTCGATATTTTCCTTTATCCGCTCCGCCGCGTTCACGGGAAACAGCTCTTCGCCGGTTAAAGAGATGCCTATCCCGACCCGGATATAGCGGTTTACGGGGCGGGAAAAGCCTGTCTCCCACGAAAAGCCCTCGTCGTCCAGAACGGTTACGACCGTGTTTCCAAAAGCCTGAATACCGGCGGGGCCGACGGCAAAGATAGTCCGGGCAATCTCGTGGTCAATACCGCCTATCACGATTGCCTCGTAAGACTTGGGCGGACGGCCCTGATACTCTACTATGGCACGGTTGCCGTACACTTTGGCGTACCGCACGCCGGTAAGTTTCTTTAATTCGTTTTCAATGGCCGTCTCGTTGCCGCCCGCCTGCTTCTGGCGGTTCTCAAGACCGACCCTAAACTCCGTATCGCTCTCGGCGGCGCGTCCGGTTACGCCCGAAGCGTAATTGACCACCGCCTCAAGACCGGAGACATTGGCCACAATTCCCGTGAGCCCGTTGGCGGGCGCGAAGAGCGCTC
>JAITHR010000276.1 GCA_031279895.1 Spirochaetaceae bacterium | reverse complement strand
TTCTCGGCAACCTCCGCGGCTTTGCCGGTTCCCATGCCGAATTTGGGGTGGCGTTCCCGAATATGCGCGAGTTCGAGCCGGACAATCTCAAGGCCCAGCGTATCGGCAAGCCCGCCCAGCTCCCGCAGCGTCTCTTCCTCAACCCCCAGAAGAAATGCCCGTTTGGGCTGTTCCCGCGTTTCGTGCGGTACTTTTTTCTTCTTCTCTCTTTTTTCCATGTTTTCCATGTTTTCCATGTTTTCAATATTTTCCGTGTTTTCCATTTCTTCCATAGTTTTCTTTTCCTTTTCCTTTTCTTTTTCTTTTTTCCGTAATTTCCGTTGGGTGCGCCGTGAATGACCGGTCCATACGGTATCCTTCCCCTTCCGTATACCCCTACCCCTCCGGCGAACAGGCGGGCCGGCGCGGGCTTCGGGGGCCGCGGGTTGCGGCGGCGGCGGAGGAAAGGGGTGGAGGGACGGAGGTTAGGTGGCGCGTCCGGTGAGTTCTTTGGCGTTGTCGAGGAAAGAGGTGATGCTTGAACTTGCGCTGCGCATTTCGTACACGATAGCGATGACCTCTTTGGAAATCAGCTGGAGTTTTTCCATTTCTTTCTGGATGGTGCTGCTCTGTCTGTTTATGAATCCCGCGCCGTCCTGCACCTGACTTGTCATGCTGTTCACCCCTTGAAGCGCCGCAAGTATCTGGGCGCCTCCTGAAGCCTGGGCGTCAATCGCCTGGTTTGCCGCGGCGAAGGACGAGCTCATGGCGTTTATTTCCCGAAAGATATGGTCCATTGCCCCGACCGTCTCCTGTGAAACGTCCCCTATCCGCTCGATGGCCTTTTCCATCTTCTTTATTTCCTGGGAAATGCCTTCGGATTCTTTACCGGCAAGCTCCGCGAGCTTCCGTATCTCCCCGGCGACCACCGCGAACCCCTTGCCCGACTCGCCCGCGTGCGCCGCCTCAATCGCCGCGTTCATGGCCAGGATGTTGGTCTGCCCCGCGATGTCCGAGATGGTCTTGTTGGCGTTCTGCAAGGTGGTTGACTGTTCCTCGATATTCCGCAGCTCCTCGGTGAGTTTAAGGAGCATCTTGTGCCCGTTTTCCGACGATTTGCTCAGGGTGCTGGTGGTTTTGCTCGTATTCTCCACCACCTGCCGGATAGAGGCGATATTGCCGACCATCTGTTCGATAGCCTTTGAGGACTGGGCGATGCTGTCCGCCTGATTATGGACCGTATGCTCGAAAGAATCCGCCTGTTTCACGATGCCGGCAACCGAATCGGTGGTTACCTGGAGGGACTCCATCTGCACCTCCACCTTCTCGTCAAGCCGGTCCGTGCCTTCGGTGATGGCTTCCATGGCGCCGAAGGACTCAAGGACCACCGTGTTAAAGCGCTTGTTGAGCGCCATGTCCTTGGCCTCGTGTTCCTCGTGTATGGTGGTAATGCCGCGGTGCAGGCTGTCCCTTATCTGGACGAGCGCGCTCTGAATCTCGCCTATCTCGTCGGTTCTGCCCTGCCGGATGTCAACGGTGAAATCCATGTTCGCAAGGGACACCGCGGCGGTAACGAGGCCGCGCACCGGCGCGCTTATAAGGCGGCGGATGAAAAAGACAAACACCGCCGACGCGAAGGCCAGAAGCGCCGCGACCAGGACGGTCATTTTGAAAATGAACCGGTTGGTTTCGGCGAAGATGACCTTTGTGGGGACCGTGGAGACCAGAATCCAGTCAACGTCGGGGATGAGGATAGAGTAGACAAAGACGTCCTTGTCCATACGGGAAAAAAGGGGGCTGTTAAGGATGTCGTTCCGGTAGCGGTCCATGCCGGTTTCGGTAAAAAAGTCCCTCTTCATAATCGCGTCGTTGTCCGTGTGGCTTATGAAAAGCCCCTGTTTATTGATGATGTACAGGTTTTGGGACGGGATGGTCGAGTTGGATTTGAGAAAGGTCTCCAGGAACTCTATGGAAACGTTGCCGGAGATGACCCCGCAGTCGTTGTTCTGCTCGTCGTACACGCTGCACGAGACCGATATGGTGAACCGGTTGGTGGAGGCCGACCGGAACGGCTCGGTATACGCGGCCTTTCCGGGGCTTGCCTTGGCGCTTTTGAACCACGGGCGCTGGGTATTATCCACCGACGCCACCGGCAGCGTACCGTCATGGTACACCATGTAGCCTCCGGGGGCATTCCACTTTTGGTTATTGCTGCCGTAGAGGAGCCACACGTCGGACTGGGCGTTTACGGCGCGCTTAAACACGCGCTCCAGCGCCTGGGTGTCCACCGTCTCCCGGGACATGAGCGGTGCCGCGGCAATCGCGGTATATCGTATAAAGCCGCCCCAGGCGTTGAACTTTTCGAGGATTTTATTCTGTATGCCGGAGACCGTCTCGCGGGTGAACTGGGTGATTTGCCGGTACGCGGTGGCCCTTAGGTCAATGAAGCAGGGGAGGGAAACGGCAAGGGTGATACATCCGACGATAGTCATACACACGACGGTCAAAATGGTTGCGATTGAGGAACTCTTTTGATTTTTCATACTTATAAACACATCCGTACCATATAAAGTTAAGACACTTAATTTTCAGTATAACCGTAATTTTATCCGTTATTCAAGAAGAATCTTTGTAAAAACCCCCGTCTCCAACGGTTCCAGCATGGCCGCCCCGTCTCCGACGGCTTCAAACAGGGCCGCCTGTTGCTTGGTAATGGTGCAACACCTTGTCCGGTGAGCGGGCTGGCTGCTGCCCAGGCGCGGCCAGCCTCCGGCTGTTCCGGCATGGCCGCCTGTTGTTTCAAAGTAGTGCAACACCGTGTCCGGTGAGCGGGCCGGTTGCTGTTAAGGCGCGGCTACGCTCTCGCGCAACTTGCGACGGTTTGTGCGTTGTTGTGCGCGGTAAGGGGCGGCGCGTTGTTCGGGGCTCGGCGCGTCTCGCGCTACCGGAGGGTCTGGGGAGGCCGGCCTCCCCGCATCTCTTAAAAGCGCCCCGAACCACTCTTAGAATGATTCAGATTTGCCCCGGAAACAGACGTGGCCGCGACAAACGGAAATCCTCCTGTTTCGGGCGTACATCTCTCCGCTTTAGGGACAGGGGGTTCCGTTTTGGGTACACGGATTCCTGTTTTAGGAGGCGGGAATTCCGTTTCGGGGGGACGGAATTCAGGAATTCCGTCCTGGAAATCCGGATTTCTGTGACGGAAATCCGGATTTCCAAGGCAAAAATACCGGTGTATAACCCCCGGGGAGGGGGCGGAATCCTGTAAATACGGCGTAGTAAGTATAGATTAGTAAAGAAGTTACAGCCTC
>JAITHR010000274.1 GCA_031279895.1 Spirochaetaceae bacterium | reverse complement strand
AAACAGCCGGAGGCTGTGAAACCGCCGGAGGCTGGTTAGAAAAACTTTTCTTTCATCTCGACACGCTCCACCGTATCGCTTGTTTTGAGCGCCCTGACCAGCAGGGCGCCGTCAATATGGTCCGAAACCCCTACAAAAAGGCGCATACGGGTTCCCCTGTCTTTCTCTTTGCCTTTGCGCGGGCCCTGGTCAACGTCCATAGACAAAATCCGCACCCCGAAAGAGCGCACGATGCCAAGGGTTTCCTGAGTGTTCGGGTTGTTGGACGTGAAGGTTATTTCGAGAACCTTGTTCCGCTCTGTGGGAAAGAACCGCTTTTCAAACGACGCCAATACCACGAGCGTGATGAGGGTGATAACCAGAGCCCCGCCTGCGGCGAGGAACATCCCCGCGCCGATGGCAAGCCCCACCGCGGCCACGAGCCAGAGGGAAGCCGCGGTGGTAAGCCCTTTAATGTTGTTGCCCAGACGGATGATGGCCCCGGCGCCCAGGAACCCTATGCCGGATACCACCTGCGCGGCGATTCTTCCGGGATCGCCGTTTTTCATGCCTTGGTATTCCTGGGGTATCCAGATGGAGAGGAGCATAAGGAGCGTGGCGCCGGTGGCGATGAGGATGTGGGTGCGCAGTCCGGCGATCTGATGCCTGCTACTCCGCTCCACGCCGATAACCGCGCCGGCCAGAAACCCCAGGCCGAGCCGGATAAGGACGTCAAGCTCGGTCAGGCGCATGGCGCGCCTGCGGTGCGGCACCGCCTAGGGGGTGGTTTCCGGTATCGAGCGGACAAGGCGGAACCCCGTGCTGTTATAGGCTGAGGCTGCTGCGGCGTAACTCCGGTACGCGGCGCGGAGGTAGTGTCCCGCGTAACTCCAGCTCCCGCCGCGGCGCACCCGATAGGAGGGGTCCGTTTTCGCGAGGGGCTTCCCCGCGGGGTAGGCGTCGTACACGTCCCAGCACCACTCCCAGACATTCCCGTGCATATTATAAAGCCCCCACGCATTGGGCGCGAAGAAGTCCGCCGGCACGGTCGTTTCGCGGTACGCCTCCGGCGCGTCGCTTTTATACGGGTACGCGCCGTTGAAGTTCGCCTGTTCCGCGGTGATAGTTCCGCCGGTGCTGAAAGGCGTGGCGGCGCCGGCGCGGGCCGCGTACTCCCATTCCGCTTCCGTGGGGAGCCGGTAGCCGCCGGCCTTCTCGTTCCACGTTACCGCCATACCGCGGATCGTGTATGCCGGCGCAAGCCCCTCCCGCTCGCTACGCCAGTTGCAGTACCGCGCCGCGTCGTGCCAGCTTACCAGCACGACCGGATGACTTTCCTCCTGGGCGATTGACGGGCTTTTCCAATACGCGCCCTCCCGTATCTCCCAGGACGATCCGGTCCACACATACCCGCCTTGCGCCTCCGCCTGGGTTCTGTAGGAGGTCTCCTCGACAAACCGGCGGAACTCGGCCACGCTGACCGCGGTCTTCTGCATAAAGAAATCCCGCGTTACGGCCTGATGTTGCGCCTCGTCGTCGTTCCGCAGGTACTCGGCAGCGGGACTTCCCATCATAAAGACCCCCCCCGGTATGCGGACGAAGGTGTCCATGAAAGGGTGTTCCACGAGCGTCTCGGCGGTGCGGCCCTCCTGCACCCGTACTGTTCGGAGCGCCTTCGTAACCGCGCCCGCCGGGTCTCTCACCGAAACCTCCCGCTCCCCGACCGGCACGTTCCAGAGCATCGCACTCCCGTTTTCCCCGATAACGGTGCCGGTTTCCCGCCGGTCAAGGAGCAGCGTGCCGGCTATCTCCGACGTTACCATCACGCTGCCGGTGCGGACCGCCCGGAGAGGCGGCACCGCGGGCATACCGGCCTGCCTGAAAAACACGAAACTCCCGCCGTCCTGATGGGACGCGCCTTGGAAAAACAGGGTCCGCTCCGGCGCGCCGGATATTTTTATGACCCCCAGCGCCGGACTGGGCGCCGCCACCTCCTCCCGTACCCTCTCAAAAAGCCGCGCCGCGTCGAAGTAGGGCCCTTCCGCTTCCCGCAGGGCCGTTTTAAGGGACGCCGCGAACGCTGCGGAATGGGGACCCGACCGCACCGCGCCGCTCGTAAGCACCTGGCGGCTTACCTTGCGGTACGCCTGTAGGTAATACGCGCCGTCTCCGTCGCCGTTGTCCCCGCCTTCCGTCGCCGTTTCCGCGATGCCGTCTGCTGAAAAGAAGCCGTCCGAGACGAGGAAGACGTGTTTTGCCGGAATCCCCGCGAGGGCGTCCTTCATCTCGGTATTTGAAAGCCAGGCCCCCTCAGCGTCCCCGCTTTCCGCACTCTGGCCCGCGTCCGACGGTATCCAGAACCCGTCATCAGTAAACTTGTCCCGATACCCGTAGCCCGCGAAGAAAACGAACACCGAATCGTTGATGCCCGCGGAGCGCCGCAGGTCCGCAAACAGCGCCCGCACCCCTTCCGCGCCGGCCTGTTCGTTGTAGAGTTCCCGTATTTCATGGAAAAGATACCGGCTGACCAGAATATCCCGCAGTTCCCGCGCATCCCGCACCGGATTGGGAAGAGCCGGCCATTGGGCGTACCGGTCTATGGCAATAAAGACGGCCCACTGTTTTCCCGCGGCAAACGGGGTTTCCTGCCGCTCCTCCGAATACAGCGCCCCGGCGCCCGCCGCGATCCAAAGGAGCGCCGCCGCAGCGCACCGCTTGTAAAACATTGATTTCACATTCATAAGCCACGTTACCTATTACCCCGACACCATCCGTCAGGGCTTATCTGTTACTGTTTTGTTTTTCACTATACCACGCCCCCCCCACCCCGTCAACAGCCTCCGGCTGTCTCAAGCATGGCCGCCCAGCCTCCGGCTGCTTCAGCATGGCCGCCTGTTGCTTCCAAGCGGTGCAACACCCTGTCCGGTTAGCGGGCTGGCTGCTGCTTAGGCGCGGCTCCGCTTCGCGCAGCCTCCGACGGTTTGTAAGCTGTGCGTTGTCGTGCGTAGTAAGGGGCTTATCGTTGTTCGGGGTGCCGCGCATGATTATTTCCAGAGTAAAAACATTCGTTTCCAAGGCGCCCACGAATGTTTCCAACGCGGCCATGACCGGGAACAAATCGTCCCCGTGTAAGGATAGGGCGGTTTTGCGCACGTTTACTCTGGCCGGACGTCCGGATGCTTTATCCGGACGTCCGAATGAGTCATTCGGCCTCCCGCAGCCTCCGGCTGTTTCATAAGCCGCCGCAGTCGGTTCCCCGCCAGAAGCGGGGAGATGTACGCCCGAAACAGGAGGACTTCCGTTTGTCGCGGCCATGAATCATTCCAGAGCGGAAATGAATCTTTCCAGAACGGAAATGAATCTTTCCAAGGCGGAAATGAATCTTTCCAGGACGGAAATGAATCTTTCCAGGACGGAAATGAATCTTTCCAGGACGGAAATGAATCTTTCCAGGACGGAAATGAATCTT
>JAITHR010000269.1 GCA_031279895.1 Spirochaetaceae bacterium | reverse complement strand
ATTCCCCCCGCTTCGCACGACTGGCCCCCGCGCCGCGCATGACTGTCCCCGCTTCGCACGACTGTCCCCCGCGCCGCGCATGACTGTCCCCGCTTCGCACGACTGTCCCCCGCCGCGCGCACGACTGTCCCCCGCGCCGCGCATGACTGTCCCCGCCGCGCACGACTGTCCCCCCGCTTCGCATGACTGTCCCCGCCCCGCGCACGGCTGTCCCCCCGCCGCGCACGACTGTCCCCCCCGCGGCAAAGCGGTCGGCGCCTGCTTTGCCGCGGTATCAGGACGCTGATGACACAGCCGGAGGCTGTCCCCCGCGCCGCACGCCTGTCCCCGCGCCGCGCACGACTGTCCCCGCTTCGCACGACTGTCCCCCGCCCGCAACCACGACTGTCCCCGCCCGCAACCATGACTGTCCCCCGCCGCGTACGACTGTCCCCGCGCCCCGCGCACGACTGTCCCCGCACCCCGCGCACGACTGTCCCCGCCGCGCACGACTGTCCCCTGCGGCAAAGCGGTCGGTGCCTGCTTTGCCGCGGTATCAGGACGCTTATGAAACAGCCGGAGGCTGGCCGGCGGGCTGGCTTGATGGAGCGGGGGATTGTGAGTATGCTGGGAGTAACCGGTATGAACAAGCATAAAATCATTCTAAAAGCGGAAGACCTTGACGGATACCTTACACAGGCGGACAAAACGCGGCTCTCCCAAATGGACGGGCTGTATCAAAAGGCCATGGACCTATTTGCCGGCCTCGGCGCCGCGGGAGAGGGAGACGAAGATTTCCTTCACGAGGACCGGGGCACCGCCCGCCTTATCAGGCTGTATAACGAAATGGGGGCCTTGATGCAGGATATATGCAAAGAGGAGGCGGGCATTCGGGTCTACTCGTTTCTGACCCCCCAGGAGAGCCACAGCGAGGCGTCGCGGCTCATCGCCAAACTGCGGGACGTGCGGACGGAAAATCAGGAGTTTATCTATTATATCCAGCGGGCCTACGAGATGCTGTTTAAGCTTGCGTACAGCGGAAACCCCGGAACCAACAAACACCATATCATCGTGAAAACAAAGGTGGCGCGTCCGGTACAGAACTACGCGGTGCATAAAATCAACAACGTTGACGACAAGATAGAAAACACGGTCATGTGCGTCATGCTCCGGGGCGCCCTCCTTCCGGCTATGATTATGTCCAAAGAGATACAGGAGTATTCGTCCCACGGGTATGTAACCCCTTTCGCGCTTTTCAGGATACGGCGGGACGATAACAGGACCGAGCGCACGATGGAGTATATCCTGGACCTTGACCGGTCGTACTTCCGTCTGGAGGCGCTGGACGGCAAGGACCTCATCTTCGCGGACCCGATGAACGCCACCGGCGGGAGCCTCGTAACCGTGGTGAAATACCTCCTCGACGCGGGCATAACCCCCCGCTCCATCCGGTTCTTCAACGCCATCTCCGCACTCAAAGGCGCGCTGCGCGTGGTCCGCGCCCTGGATCGCTGCGAGGTCTTTACCCTCTGGATGGACCCCGCGCTCAACGACGCGGCGTACATCATGCCGGGGCTCGGGGACGCGGGGGACCGGATTAACGGCCCGGATCAGGCGGACCACCCGCGCAACATCCTCCAGCTCATCGCCAATTACGGATCGAACATCGCCCGCCTCTACCGCGCCCAGCTTCGGGAAATCGAAGACACTGTGCTGAAAGAGCCGTAAAGAGCCATGACGCGCCGGAACGCTTTTTATGGTACCCGCGGGCAACACCGCGCCCTTTTTCCCTCTTTTCTCTCTTTTCTCTTCTTTCTCTTCTTTCCCTTTTTCCTTTCGTGCGCCTACCGGAGCGGCGCCGTGTCAGCAGAGGAGTATTACACGATCGGCATGGCCTACTTTGACATGGGGAGGTACGATGACGCGGAGAAATGGCTTGGGCGGGCGCGGGATACGGATAAGACCATGACCGCCTCTGAATACAACCTGGGGCGCATCGCCTTCGAGCGGGGCCGGTACGACGAGGCGCTGCGGTACTTCGAGCGGGTGCTTGCGAAGGATCCGCGCAACGTAACGGCCCTCAAAGCCGCGGCGTATACCCAGATTAAACGGAAAGACTTTGCCGCGTCAGAGACGCTCTATAATAAGGTGCTGGAGCTTTCCCCTGAAAACGCGGACGACGGGTATAATTACGCGCTCGTTCTCTATATTATGGAACAGTACGAGCGGAGCGAGGAAGTGGTGTCGCGCTATAGCGTGGTGCTGCCGGAAAACAGCGGCCTCCTCCTCCTCCTTGCGCGGACCCAGAGGGCCCTGCATAAACCGGAGGCCATAAACCGGTACGCCCAGTGGCTTGAGGAAAAGAGCGACCCCGCGGTACGCGCCGAGTATGCCGCGGCCCTTGAAGAACACGGGTTTTACGCACGGGCGCTTGAGGAATACCGGTCAGTGCTTAAAGACCTTAAAGACGGGGATCAGCCGAAAAAGAAGGACCTGCGCTTTGCCGTTGCCCGCCTTACCCTTACCGCGGACCCGGAGAGCGGCGAGGGCATGACGGACCTTGCCGAGGCGGTTGCCGAGGGGTTTGACGACCGCGAGGCGCTCGAAAAGCTGGCTGCGGCGGTATCCGGTGAAAGGGAAGAGGAGATCCGGCGGATTATAGCGGAACTGGCCGCGAAAGCGCCGGCTGAACAAGAGACTACGGAGCCATAGACGGGGTGCTACAGGAAGATGATAGTATCGATGATACAGATAATTTTTGAGATTCCGGAAGTGGATACGATTAAGGCCAAGCGCCGGATGGTACACTCTATAAAAGAAAAACTCCGCCGGCGCTTTCATTTGAGCGCCGCCGAGGTTGACCTGCACGATTCCCTTCGTTTCGCGCAGATCGGCGGGGCGCTCGTTTCCAATTCAAAGTCCTTCGGGGAGACGGTTCTTATGAAAGCCTTTGAGATGATAGAAAAGGAGACGCCTGTCCGTATTCAGGATGTACGCATCTATTCCGAAGAGTTTTAAAAGCGTACCGGAACGTATACGTTCCCTACGCGCCGTTTTTGGAAAGGCGTAACGGAAAGAAAAACAGAAAAAAGCAGAAAAAATAGAAAAAATGAAAAAAATACGAAAGATAAGGAAGAAAAGATGAAACACGGAAAACGGTTATGCACTCCGCTCGCGCTGGTTCTGGCCGCGGCTTTGAGTTCCTGCATCGGGGTACGGGCTGATATTGTGATGAAGAGCGAAGGCGCCGGCACCATAGCCCTTGAGTACCGGCTCTCAAAGCTTGCGGAGTCTTTGGGGAAGCTGGACGGCAACGAAAGGTGGCCCACGGTTCCCCTGGGCCGGGGGGATTTCGAGCGCACCGCGGCGCGGGTTGAGGGGCTTACCCTGCGCTCTTTTTCCACGAAAGAGGAGGGAGCGGATGTGGTGACCAAAGCGGTCTTCGACTTCTCCGGCCCGGAGGCTCTGGCGCGGTTTCTTGATGCCGGCGGCAAGCGTGCCGTTCTGACGCGGGAGCCTGACGGGAGGCACCGGCTTTTTCTGTCCCTGACAAGCGGGCGCACTGACCTCGACCCGGACCTGCGGGAAGTTTTCGTCGCGGTTTCTGCGGGCTACGATTTCGCGCTGACCCTCCGGTCCCAGCGGGAGGGAACGCTGACCTTGCATGACGCGACCGGCGCGCCGTGCGCGCTGCCCCCTGAGATGCGGGTTGTTCCCAGTGGAACAACCGTGTCTTTCAAATCTCCCGTAGGGCTGCTGTTCTCCCTCGCCAAAGGCGCGTCCCTCGCCCTCACCTGGTAATCCGTCTCCGACCCGTCTCCGACGGTTTTAAACAGCTTCCCGCTTCGCGGCTCTAAGCAGTCAACGACCGCTTAGCCGCCCTACACAGGAAGCTTATGTGCCTGCCGCCGCCGGCGGCCCGTCTCCGACGGTTTTAAACGGCTTCCCGCTTCGCGGCTCTACGCAGTCAACGACCGCTTAGCGGCGCCCCGCAGGTAGCTACTTCCGCCCCGCATATAGTCATACGCGCTCCGCATATAGTCATACGCGCTCCGCATATAGTCATACGCGCCCCGCATACAGTTGTACGCGCTCCGCATACAGTTGTACGCGACTCGCATACAGTTGTTTCTGACCCGCATACAGTTGTACGCGCTCCGCATACAGTTGTACGCGCCCCGCATATAGTTGTTTCTGACCCGCATACAGTTGTACGCGACCCGCATACAGTTGTTTCTGACTCCCATACAGTTGTACGCGCTCCGCATACAGTTGTACGCGACCCGCATACAGTTGTTTCTGACCCGCATACAGTTGTTTCTGACCCGCATACAGTTGTACGCGACCCGCATACAGTTGTTTCTGACTCCCATACAGTTGTACGCGCTCCGCGTTTATATGATTTTGACCCGCGTTTACCTCAGAGATTCCTCCGTTTTGTGCGATACGTTACTGTTTGGTACGGTTTGTTGCCGTTCAGCCTCCGCAGCCTCCGGCCAGCCTCCGGCTGTTCCAAAAGCTTCCTGCGAATCGCGGCAAAGCGGTCGTCGACAGCTTTGAGGCGCGTATCAGGAAGCTTTTGAAACAGCCGGAGGCTGTGAAACCGTCGGAGACGGCGCGAAGCATAGCCGCGCCTGGTTAGTATCAAGCCCCCTAACCGGACAAGGTGTTGCACCACTTTGAAACAACAGGCGGCCATGCTGGAACAGCCGGAGGCTGCGGTTAGCCGAAACGACCGGAGATGTAGTCTTCGGTGCGCTTGTCTTTGGGGTTGGTAAACAGCGCTTTGGTGCCGCCGTATTCAATGAGTTCGCCTAAGAGAAAAAAAGCGGTCCTGTCGCTCACCCGCGCCGCCTGATGCATCGCGTGGGTTACGAGCATAATGCTGTACTCCCTCTTGAGTTCCCGGATGAGTTCCTCTATCCTGCCGGTGGCGATGGGATCAAGGGCGCTGGTCGGCTCGTCCATGAGAATAATCTCCGGCTCCATGGCGATGGTCCGGGCGATACAAAGCCGCTGCTGCTGGCCGCCGGACAAACTCAGGGCGGGCTTCCGCAGCCGGTCCTTCACCTCCTCCCAGAGCGCCGCTTTTTTAAGGGACGCCTCCGCCATATCCGCGAGCTTCCGCTTGTCCCGCACCCCTTGCATCCGCTTCCCGTACAGCACGTTGTCGAAAATACTCATGTTAAACGGATTGGGCTTCTGAAATACCATCCCCACGCGGGTACGCAGTTCCGTTACGTCCATGCTGCCGGCGTAGATGTTCCGGCCGTCCAAAAGGACTTCGCCCCGCACGCGGCACCGGGGGATAAGGTCGTTCATGCGGTTGAATACCCGCAGAAACGTCGATTTGCCGCACCCCGAAGGCCCGATGAGCGCGGAAACCTCCTGCCTCTCAAGGGAAAAATCAATGTTTTTAAGCGCCTGCGCCTCGCCGTAAAACAAATCCAGGCGCCGGACTTCCAGTTTATGCGCTTCGTCTCCGCCCATATATGCCTCCTAGTGCTTTTTTAAGCCCCGTGCCGCTATTTTAGCCGCCGTATTTATGACAACCACCAGCATAATCAGCGCCGCGGCAGTGGCAAAGGCGGTCTCGAAATCATCAGGGTGTATGGCCTCTTTGGTCAGATAATAGAGATGGATGGTGAGGGTTCTTCCGGAATCAAAGACGGATTTCGGGATATTTCGGGCAATCCCCACGGTAAGAAGCACCGGCGCCGACTCGCCTACCACGCGCCCCACGGCCAGAATTGCGGCGGTGAGGATGCCGGGCAGGGCTTCGGGGAGAACGATATGGACGAGGGTCTGGAAGGCGGTCGCCCCCAGGGAGAGCGAAGCTTCCCGAACGCTTTGGGGGATTGTTTTTAGGGACTCTTCGACGGTTCTTATGATAATCGGCAGTATCATCACGCTCAGGGTGAGGGCGCCGGCTATGACGGACTGGCCGAGCTTACAGAACCGGCAGAAAAAGAGCAGGCCGAAAAGACCGTACAGTATGGAGGGTATCCCCGCCAGGGTCTCAATGGCGAGCCGGAGGAGCCGCGCCCCTTTGGAATCCTCCGCGTACTCATGGAGGAAGACCGCGGTCATAATCCCCACCGGAAGGGCGATGCCCAAAGACGCCAGCACCACATAGACCGTGGTTACTATCATGGGGAAAATCCCGTTGTCCCGCGCCGCGCCGGTGAAAAAGCCGAACGAGAGGCGTCCCGCGCCGGACGCGAGGATATACGCGAGGATGCAGAGCAGAATCGCCCCCACGCCGGCAAACGCCGCGACCATAACCGCGTAGAGGAGGGCGTCCATAGGGTTCCGGCGGTTCCGGCGGAACGGGGCGCGCTGTTTTGTGTTTTCTCTCATGTGTCGTAATCCTTTGCCGAAAGGGTCTCAAAACGTCCCTTAGCGCTCCACGCGGCGGCGGAGAGACAGGATAAAGCCGTTTAGTCCCAAAATAAGGGCGAACAGGGTTATGCCGATGGAAAACAGCATCTCGCCGTGCCTGCCCTGGGCGTACCCCATTTCAAGGGCGATTGTGGCGGTGAGGGTGCGGACGCTGTCGAGCGGGCCGCGGGGCAGCTGGGAGGAATTGCCTGCCACCAGAATTACCGCCATGGTCTCGCCCACTGCCCGCGAGATGCCCAGAATAACGCCGGCAATAACGCCGGAGTGGGCGTGGGGCAGGACCGCGCACCAGGCGGTCTGCATTCTGGTGGCTCCCAGGGCCAGGCTTGCCTCGCGGCACGACTGCGGAACCGCCCGCAGGGACGTTTCCGAGATGACGATGACCGTGGGCAGTATCATCACTGCCAGAACCAGTATGGCCGATACCATGCCGTTCCCGGACGGCACCTGAAAGACGCGCTTTACCCACGGGACAATCACGAGGAGTCCGAAAAAGCCGTATACCACCGACGGAATGCCCGCAAGGATTTCTATGCCGCTCCGCAGGATCGCCGCCGGCTTTTCCGAAAGGAATTCCGCAAGAAAGACGCCGCACAAGAGTCCGACAGGCATACCCAGCAGAACGGCTCCCAGGGCCACCAGCACGGTGCCGACGATCATGGGGAGGATGCCGTAGACTTTGTTATAGGTGGGACGCCAGTCAAGGCCGAAAAGAAAAGCCCCGACCCCGTATGCCGGCTCCGGCATGATGACGTGTACCTTCTGCTCAAGTCCGGCTACGGCGCCCGGGTAGCTCAGGGTATAGACAAAGGCTTCGGGGCTCGCGAGCTTCCCCCCGTCGTATCCGGTAAAGACCGGCGGTTTTCCGTTTTCAACGGTAAACGACGGGGTCCGCTCCCCTCCTTTGCCCGTAAAGCGCAGGGACACCGAGGACGCGCTTTCGGGAACCGCGATAAAGCCGGCATGGTCGCGGTACGCCTGGCCGTTTACCTCGATTTCCCCCACCCGTTCCGTAACGATCCGTATCTCCGGCGCGGTGGGGAAGAGAAACGGGGCGCTTCCCTGTATCAGGACAAACAGCAGAATGGCCCCAAGCGCCAGAGCCGACACGAGAGACACTGCCCGAAACAGCCACGCAAAGAAAACATCCGTCTTTTTCCGGTCCATACCTAGCATCTCTTCCTCTTTCCCGCGTCGTGCGCGGCTTCATCCTGTTCAAATCGCGCTACCGGGTTCCGTCCGCTTTTATATATCCGTTCCGCCTGTTCCGCAAGAAAACAACAATACGCATACCTGTAGCAACCGAATGTTTTCCGCGTGAGATTGTGCTGTTCGTGAGGTGGATATATGCTGAACTTATCATAGGTTTCCATTCATTTTCCGTTACCCGTTCTTTTCAAACACTGTACCACAGGCCGCCGTATAATGAAAGCCCGCCGGCCCGCCGGCGGCCCGCCGGCGGCGGGAGGCACAAAAGCTTCCAGCGGCGCGGCTCAAAGCCGGACTGTCAGCTGACGGCGGGGACAGAGCAAGGCGCAAGGGACGGAGCGGGCGCAAGGGGACAGAGCGGGGCGTGGGGGACGGAGCAAGGCGCGGGGGACGGAGCATGGCGCGGGGGACAGAGCAAGGCGCGGGGGCCGGCGCAAGGCGCGGGGGGACGGAGCAAGGCGGCGCGGGGGACGGAGCAGGCGCGGGGGACGGAGCAGGCGGGGGGGGACGGAGCAGGCGGGGGGGGACGGAGCAGGCGTGGGGGGACGGAGCCGGCGGGG
>JAITHR010000235.1 GCA_031279895.1 Spirochaetaceae bacterium | reverse complement strand
GTTATTTTTGTGTTCGCGGTTATGAGTATTATAAATATGCGCTCCTTAAGCCACCTTACGGCTTTGGTTATGGGGGAGAAAAAACTGGGCGGGGACATGGCCTCTTTCGGCTTTATGCTTGCCCAGGAATACGGGCAGCTTCAGATGGAAAACGGGCATCTTACGGACTCGCGGTCAGTGCCCGTGGCCGAGCGTTACGCGGTGGTGGACAGGGTATCCCAGACGCTGGGCATTGCGGCCACGATTTTCGTGAAAGACGGGAACGATTTCCGCAGGATAAGCACGAGCATCATAGACCAGACCGGCAAGCGGGCCATACATACCTTTCTGGGACCGGAGAGCGCGGCTTTCGGCGCGGTAAGCCGGGGGCAGTCGTATACCGGATCCGCGATTATTCTGGGGAAGGAGTACCTTACCGAGTACCAGCCGGTTTTTGACGCGGCCAAACGGGACGTTATCGGGCTGTTGTTCATCGGTATCGAAATATCGGCCATGCAGGATTCCCTTGAGGATCACGGCGCCGATTATGTGAGAAACAGTATTCTGGTGGCGGCGCTTATCCTTATCATTTCCGTCGCGGTCAATACGGTTATGTGTATGCGCGTGGTGATACGGCCAATTCACGTGGTCGTTACCATGCTCAAGGATATTTCCGAAGGCGAGGGGGACCTGACCAGGCGGCTTAAGGAAAACGGGTCCGATGAAATAGGGGTTATGGCCCATTATTTTAACCTGACCATGGAGAAAATCAAAAATCTGGTGGCGATTATCAAAAAGCAGGCCCTTGCCCTGGCCCGTACCGGCACGGATCTGGCGGCGAATATGGGCGAAACGACCGAGGCTATCCGGCACATTAACGACAGCATCCAGACTCTTAGCCGGCGGGTTACCGGCCAGAGCGCCAGCGTAACCCAGACACACGCCACCATGGAAGAGATTATTGACGATATTGCCAAACTGTACGACGCGATTGACCGGCAGAGCGCAAGCGTCTCCCGATCTTCTGCGGGCATTGAGGAGATGGTGGCCAACATCCAGTCCGTAACCAGGACCCTTGTGGGCAACGCCGGCAATGTGGCGGACCTCTCCGGCGCGGCTGAGGCGGGAAGGTCGGGGCTTACGAAAGTATCCGAGGATATGCAGGAGATAGCCCGCGAGTCCGCCGGTCTTCTGGCGATTAACGGGGTTATCAAGAGCATTGCCAGCAAGACGAACCTTCTTTCCATGAACGCGGCCATTGAAGCGGCCCACGCGGGGGACGCGGGCAAGGGTTTCGCGGTGGTGTCCGGCGAAATCCGCAAACTCGCGGAGTCCTCCGGGGATCAGTCCAAGACCATCTCCCAGGTCTTGAGCAAAATCAAAGACTCCATCGATACGATTATGAAGTCCACCGACACGGTGCTTAGGAAGTTCGAGGCCATTGACGAGGAGGTGCGTACCGTTTCGGAGCAGGAAGAAACCATCCGCCGCGCTATGGAAGAGCAGGGCGCGGGAAGCCGCCAGATCCTTGAGGCCATCGCGGAGCTTAATACGATAACGGCTCTTGTAAAAAACGGTTCCGACCAGATACGGGGGCGCAGTAACGAAGTGATACGGGAGAGCGGCGAACTGGAGAACGCCACGCAGGAACTGACCAAAGGCATGAGTGCTATCGCGGCGCAGCTTGACACCATTAACGTCGCGGTAACGCGGATACACGGCATAAGCGGCGAGAACAAACAAAACATTGATTTACTGGTCAGAGAGGTTGCCCGTTTCAAAATATAGCAGCCTCCGGCTGTTTCAAAAGCTTCCTGTGGCGCGGCTCAAAGCAAGCAAAGACTGCTTAGCAGCCTCCGGCTGTTTCATAAGCTTCCTGTGGCGCGGCTCAAAGCAAGCAAAGACTGCTTAGCAGCCTCCGGCTGTTTCATAAGCTTCCTGCGGCGCGGCTCACAGCGGGCAGAGATTGCTTAGAGGCGCGGCTCACATCGGGCGGGGACTGCTTAGCCGCGGTATCAAGACACTTTTGGAACAGCCGGAGGCTGCTTATGAAACCGTCGGAGACGGGGGAAAAATTATTACTTTTAAGACGCCGTCCAGTCCCTTTTCAATGAGTTCTATCCCCTGTAAAAAGCCCTCAAGCGGCAGTTTGTGGGAAACCAGAGCGGACACGGTAACTTTTCCGGTCTCAAGAAGCGTCGCGGCCTGTTGGGAATTGCGTACCGACGTGTACGAAGTGCATAGGGACAGCCCCTTTTCAAAAAGGGTAAACGCCGGTAGTTCCAGAGTCCCGTTACGGGGCGGCACCCCGAACCACAGCACCGTGCCGCCTTTGCGGGTGAAATCCGGCGCCCGCGCCATAAGAGCGGGAACTCCGGTCGCGTCCACCACCAGGTCAAACGAGTCTTTCTGAATGTCATCAAGCGATTCGTGTGTGTACGCGGCGCCGTTTTTCCGTGCCAGATCGCGGCGGGCCTTGTTCCGGTCAACCTGCGTAACCTCTCCGGCGCCCTTAAGCCGGACGACCTGAGACAAAAGGAGGCCGACAGGCCCGGCGCCCACAATCAGGGTCCGGTCCCCAAGCCGCGCATTTGCACGCTCAAGCCCGTGTATCACGCACGACAGGGGTTCCATAAACGCGCCTTCGAGAAACGAACCGTTTCCCATCTTAAAAGCCGCCCGCTCCGGCACCGCCGCGTACTCCGCCATACCACCGGGACGGGTAACGCCCACACCGCTCCACCGCTCGCAGAAGTTCTGCCGGTTGCCAAGACAGGCCGGGCAGTTGTCGCAGCTTATGTTCGGCTCCACCGCCACCGTATCCCCCACGACGAAACGGGTAACCTGCGAACCGGTCTCCGCCACGACGCCGGAAAACTCATGCCCCGGAATAATCGGATAGGTTCCCAGATAATCCCCCCGAAAGATATGGACGTCGGTCCCGCAGATGCCCGAAGCCTTAACCGCGATGAGAATATCCCGCTCCCCCAGAGGCGGAACCGGCACATTCCGTACCCGTGCCTCATGCGGTTTTTCAATAACAAGCGCCCTCATGCTGCGCCTCCTTTTTCTATTTTTATAAAAGCGTCTTGAGCTGCGCCTCTAAGCAGTCTCCGCGTACTTAGAGCCGCTGTACGGGACGCTTTTGAAACCGTCGGAGACGGTTAGAGGCGCTTCGCAGGACGCTTTTAAAACAGCCGGAGGCTGTTGCCGGCGGAATTGGCTATGATGCCGTATTCCCGTACTATCTGTATCTCCGAGCGGGCGTCGGTTACGCCGTCAGCCTCGAGTGCCGCAATCAGGGCAGCCTCCACCGAAGACTGGGAATTGGCAACCCCGTACAGCACCGCTTGCCCCTGGGATACCTCGACCTCCAGGAAGTGAATGGGTATCTCCATATCATAGAGGATCTCGTGTTTGATGTTCTGGCTTACGAGGCGCTCCCGAAGCCTGAGCGTGTGGGTATCCTCGACTTCTTTGGTTATAAGCTGGTCCCAAAGGCTCTGTATAATCCGTGCGCACAGCGGCGGCGACAGGTATCCCGTGTTCAGCGCCAGATGGTAGGCGCTTGGATGGCGCCATTCCGTATCAAAAAAGTAATGGTGGAACCCCCGCCGGTCTTTATCGCTCTGCTCGATGATCTGGCGCGCCCGCCGGTCGTCGCAGTGAAAGTAACTCTTGACCCGCTCGGCGCGGATGTCCTGCGGCGCGCCCAGAAAAACCGACAGCACCCCGGGGATGTCTTTCAGAATAATGCCCGCGCCCCGCCCGATGATAACCGAATTGCCCGCGCCGGCCTCGGCCAGGACCGACATTTTAAGGTAATGCAGATAATCATCCCGATCTTGAGACAGGGCGGCCCAAAACGAGGGCTTCCTTTCATCGTATTTTTCAATTTTTTGCTCCGCCACGCCGTAAGACTTGATACGCTCTTCAAGGGTCTGCTTATCCACAAACCGATACCGGAGCAGTTTTGCCAGTTCCTGGGCGGTCTCATCTCCCAGAGCCGCCAGCTCGCGGGAAATAGTAATGATTGCCATGAAAACCTCCAGTATAACCATACAGCGCCGGGCAGCGCTTGTCAAAACAGCCGCCGTCCGCCGTCTCCGACGGTTTCATAAGCTACATGATACGCGACTCACAGCTGACACTGCCCGCTTAGGGCCGCGCCGCAGGACGCTTAGGGAACCGTCGGAGACGGGCCGGAGGCTGCCGTCGGAGACGGGTCTCCGTCGGGCTGTTGTTCGATAACGGTGCGGTTCCCGTTCCGGTTATTACTTATTACCATGTAACGACTTATCGATAGCAAGAGACGGTTCTGCCCCGCTTAAGGCCAGATTAAAAGGTATACCTTTTGGGACATCCGGTATACCTTTTACGACAAAAGGTATACCTTTTGGAGCATCCGGTATACCTTTTACGACAAAAGGTATACCTTTTGGAGCATCCGGTATACCTTTTACGACAAAAGGTATACCTTTCAGGACAAAAGGTATACCTTTTACGACAAAAGGTATACCTTTCAGGACAAAAGGTATACCTTTTACGACAAAAGGTATACCTTTCAGGACAAAAGGTATACCTTTTACGACATCTGGCAGCCTCCGGCTGTTTTAAACAGCTTCCCGCACGGCGGCTGGTAAGTACGCAAAGACCGCTTACAGGCGCGCCGTCTCCGACGGCAGCCTCCGGCTGTTTTAAACAGCGTCCCGCACAGCGGCGGTAAGTATGCAAAGACCGCTTATAAGTGCGCCGTCTCCGACGTTTTCATAAGCTACATGATACGCGACTCACAGCTGAAACTGCCCGCTTAGGACCGCGCCGCAGGAAGCTTAGGGAACCGTCGGAGACGGGCCGGCAGCCTCCGGCTGTTTTAAACAGTGTCCCGTACAGCGGCTGTAAGTACGCGAAGACCGCTTACAGGCGCGACTCAGGACGCTTTTGTGCCTCCGCCGCCGGCGGCTGCCGGGTGCCGCCCAAGCGGGCGGGGTCTAGCTTTCGTGCCGAATAAATGCGTCCGCGTACCCTACTCCCTTAAAACGGCTGAGGAGGGCGCGGCTTTCTCCCGAACTTACGGGCCCTAAAAGAATGCGGTAGAGGAGCCGGCCCTGATTCTCTACGGTTTGTATGACTAACGGGTAGGTTCTGCCGATTCTTGCCAATTCCGGCTCAACGAGCTCGGCTTTACTAAGCGCCGCAAGCTGGAGGTAATACGCGCCCTTCTCAAGGCTCTTTATTTGGGGAACCGAAAAAGCCCGCGCCGGCACGGACGGGCCCTGTCCGGCCCTGGGGATCTCAAGCGGCGCGGCGGAGCCGCTCATCACCGAGACCGTGCCGATCGGCGCGATTTCCGCCTCTGGAGGCAGGCGTGCGGGCAGGGAGCTTTGGGTACGCGGCGCCGGCGCCGTGTCCGGCGGAACCGTAGACGGACGGGACGCGGTTATGGTCGGCGGAATATTGGTCATGGGGCCCGCAGGCGCGGACGCACTCCGGGCGGGCGGGGGACTTGGGTTCCGCGGCGGCGCCGGCACTTCCGCAGGCAGCGTAATCTCCGGCATCGCGCTTTTCTCCGGCGCCTCGCGCTCCGGGGGGAGGCGCGGTATTAACGGCGCTACCGGAGAACTCCGCGCAAGAGGCGCGGCCTCCGCTTCCGGCGGAACAGCCAAAGGGGTCCGGGCAGGCGCGGCGCGGCGCGTAAGGGGCGCAACCTCCGCCCCCGGGGGAACGGCGTCTATGGGAGCCTCAACCAGCGTGTCTTTCCGCGGAAGCGGCGCGACCTCCGCGTGAGGGGGCAGGCCGGAGTCCGGACTGGAGGGCGGCGGACGCGCTCCGGCGGGAACCAGAGACAGGACCGCGTGAGGAGGCACTGTCGTCGCGCCGGAAGGCGTATCCGACGGCATCGGTGTTTTTACCGCGGCAGGCGTCTGCGGGACCGCGGATTCCGCCAAAGGAGTCCCTACCCGTGCGGGTTCCTCGTTAATGGTAAGCGTGGCGGCAGCGGGAACCCCTGCGGGCGGCTGCGCCGGCGGCTCGATCGCGGCTTCGGATACTTCGCGAGCCGGCGCTTCCGCGTCGCGCCGAAACCCCGCCGGTTCCAGAAGGCTCAGTTCCGAACGGGTCAGCTCCGCGAGGGTCAGCAGAGTAACCGTGCCGGATTTTTCCTTAAACCCGATGGTATCGGCCACATATTGGGAAAGCTCGACCACCGTGCCGGCAGCGGTAACGGGAAACGTCTTAACGACCGTAACCGCCGTGCCTATGCCGGTTTCCTTATTGATAATTACCAGATTTGAATTCAGAGGGAACTTTCCGGCGGCGCTTTCACTGACCCCTATCAGGCTTTTCTGAATAGCTTTATCAGCGGAGATCACCGCCGAACCATCCAGTCCGTACAGCCGCAGCGCGCTGTATACCAAAACAATGAGTAGTGATCCGCAACTCTTTTTCATATTTTTTTTGTTTTCAGGCTGCCTTAGGATGCTAACCCGACCTCCAGGTTATAGGATTTTTAAAGGATCGGCCCGGCGGAATCACGGGGCCGTTCTTTTTTACTATCGGCAGATAGGGGGGATTCTATAGCGCGTGGCCGGGCTCCGGCTGTCCGGGAACTACGGTTCGACCCGTTTCCGGTCCCTGGGGAAGAGGCTGGCTTCCTTTACGCTGCCAAGTCCCAGCAGTTTCTGGGTAAGCCGCTCGCAGCCCACGGCAAAGCCGCCGTGCGGGGGGCAGCCGTATTTGAATACCGCAAGATACCCCGCGAGGCTTTCAGGGTTGAGGCCGAACTTTGAGACCGCCTCAAGGAGCGCCGCGTAATCGTGCTGGCGCCGTCCGCCGGTGGTGATTTCGAGCCCGCGAAACAGCGCGTCAAAACTCATGGTCCGCGCCGCGTCCAGAGGATAGGTATAGAAAGGGCGGTGCCGACGGGGGAATTCGGTAACAAATACCAGGTCGGTCCCGTATTCCTTGCGGGACCACGCGCAGAGGAGCCGCTCCGCTTCCGGGTTTATATCGAAAATCCGGCCCCCGCCGGATGCGCCGGCGGCCTCGGACGCGATTTTGAGCGCTTCGTCATAGGGAACCGCCGGCGCGTTGAGCGCCTCCTGCTCGGAAGGGGCCTCCGTCTTATACAGCGCCAGTTCCGCCGCGTTTTTGCGGGATACGTCTTGGAAAATCCGCGCCAAAAGCCCCCGCTCAAGGTCCATAAGCTCCCGTTCCGATTGGATAAAGCCCATTTCCACATCCATCGAGACGTATTCGTTGAGGTGGCGCGGGGTATCGTGTTTCTCTGCCCGGTATGCCGGCGCGATTTCAAAGACCCGCTCCAGCCCGCTTGCCACGAGGGTTTGTTTATACAGCTGGGGGGATTGGGCAAGGTAGACTTTCCGGTTGAAATACGAGACCTCGAAAAGCTCGGTGCCGCCTTCGGTGCCGCTTCCCACCAGTTTACTGGTTTTTATCTCGGTAAAGTCCTGTTCCCGCAGGTACGCGGAAAACGATTCGATAATGGTGGCCTGTACTTTGAAGATTGCTCTGATTTTCGGGTTCCGCAGGGAGAGGCTCCGGTGGTCAAGGATCGCCTCAAGACCGATGCGGTCGGGATCCCCGTTTACCTGATAGGGCAGTTCCCCCGCCGGCTTGGAGACGCAGGTAACGGAGCGCGCCTTGAGTTCCGCGCCGCCCGGGGCCTTTTCGTTAAGCGCCGGAAGCCCCCGCGCTTCAATGACGGTTTCCGGCGTCAGATCGGGATTACGGTCCAGCACGACTTGCAGGAGTCCTGACCGGTCCCGCAGTATGACAAAGGCCACGCCGCCGAGTTCCCGAACCCTGTGAACCCATCCCTGCACCATGACCTCTTCTTCCGGCTTCTCCCGCGCCGCCTGGGGAATATCTTTTGCTAAAATACGCATATCGCCCTACTTTCGTACCATAGATAACATAGCATAGAAACGATCATACCACGCGGCGCCGCCTTTTTTCAACCCGTGTCTTATGCGCGGCGCCGCGCCCAAAGCAGACGGCGCGGGAACAATTCTGTATTTTTTTAAAGATTTATTTGACTTTTCTCCATTAAAACCGTATATTTGAATAAGTTCGCCGGAATAGGGCGGACCAAAAAAGAAGGCGCTTAAAAATGTATGATAGAAATATAAAAGTGGAACACATTCTACATTCTACATTCTACATTCTACATTCGGCTACCTGTATCTTAATTCTTTAGTATCTAAGTCATCTTTTTCTTTACCTTTCTTTCCGCCTTATCCCTTTCAGTCTAATCAATCTAATCAATCCTGCAGTCATCGGCTTTTATTCCCGTATATTCCCACGCCGTCGCATGAAAAAAATGTTGTGTCTCTTTTTATCTCTACTGGTTCACACGTCTCCCGAAGCGGAGGCTTGGTATTTTTTTAGGAGGTTTCACGATGAAACAAAAATGGTTTTTGCGAAGGTGCTTTCTTGTATGCCTGGTCATGGCTCTTGCGGGCTGCGGTATGTCTACCAAAGAGCTTGCCAAACAAGTTCAGGCGGACATCGAGAAAAACTGGTCCGGCGATGCGGGTCTTACTATCAAAGACTTTACTTTGATCAAGAAAAGTAAGACGGAATACCGGGGTATTCTCACCGTTACCGACGGAGAGGACACGGAAAACCTAACGGTCAATGTTACGATGGATGGGGACTCCTTTATGTGGGAGATTGAAAGTTGAAAGCGATGGTAGGGAGGAGCAGAAGGAGTAAACGCTATGGGAATTGAGAAGGTTGAGGACGAAAAAGCGCCCAATGAATTCGTTTTTGAAAAAACGAAAGGATTTGGCCGCATAAACTATCTGTGGCACACCACAAAGGTTACGCTTGAAGAGGCGGGTCTTACCGTCGCGCATACCAGACAACTTATGTTCTCCAAAAAGGTGAATAATCTGACGATCAATTACAGCGACCTTGAAAGGATAGAGCTCAAAACTAATTTCGCGAAAGGCGATCTTATCGCGGGAATTATCATCGGGATTATCAGCGTCGCTACCCAACAGCTATGGGGAGTGTTAGGCACCGCGTTTCTGGTGTTTTTCGCGTACTGCAAAGACATCGTGCTTGTTCGAAAAGACGGGTCGAAAGTTCTTATCCAGAACGGCGGCCCGTTAAGCGGCGGCGGGCTTGCGGAGTTTGAACGGATGGTTCCCCTGTTGACCACGAAAATAGGACGGCAGATTTATGCCAAACCAATGAAAGTATAGGAGTTTTTATGCAGATGCGGGTTCAGGCGCTAAATGAAAAAGGAGAACTCCTTGAAAATGCGGAGGTCTTTATTAATGGCGTGTCCATTGGACGGACGCCAAATACTATAGCAGCAGTATCAGGGGCAATATGGAAATCCTATACCATAAAAGTTAGGTGTGATGGGTATAATGATGTGCAAGTAAACGCGGAAAAAGAGCCAAAATGGTTTATGATTATTTTGGGCATTTGGTTTTTATGGTTTCTTTGGTTATGGGCCTATGGCGCCAAAGAATTACAGACAGTTGTCATGTATAAAAAAGCGGAAAACGACGAGGCTTCAAAAGGCGGGAATAGTAATCGCTATCAACAATTTGTTGGAAAGACATGGCAGGATGTACTAAGGGAAAATAATTTTGAACACTATATAAGTATGTTCGAATCCCATAAATTAACAGACATTGATACCATTCTGTCTCTAAACGAACAAGATTTAGAAAAAATCGGCATTGAGTCCCTGGGAGACAGAAAACGATTGCTTATGGTTTTACAGAACAAATAACAATTACGCTTCCCGCGCCGCGGCCAAAGCAGACGGCGCGGGAAAAAGGCGCTCCGCAGAAAGAGCCGCTTAGGGAACCGGCTGGGCCGGCGCGGGGGGCTTGATGGCCGCGGCGTAGAGGCTGTTGAGGATGCCCAGAAAGGCCGAGAGGGAAAAGAGCACTTCGATGCCCGCGGCCTGCCAGATCCAGCCGCCTGTAAGGGCGATAAGAATACTGATAAGGTGATTCACCGAGACGCCGGTGGATAAGGTGGCGGTAATCTCTTCCTGACTTGCGGAGATGGCCTGCACATACACGCTACTGGCCATACTGCCCAGGGAGATGACGGAGTCCAGGATGAAATTGACACAGACTACGATAAACGCGATCGGGAGCGGAAAGAGCCGGTGGGAAAAGCCGTACAGAAAGCACACGAGCACGAGAGCCAGCGTGTCCGCCACCATAACGCATTTATAACCCAGCCTGTCGATGGCGCGCCCCATAAGCGGCCCCCCAAGCATACCGAAAAACGCGCAGATTGCCAGCAGCAGGGCAATAACCGACGTGTCGGCGCGGTACTTCAGTATAAGCACGTAGGGGGCAAAGGTGAGAAAGATTTGTTTGCGGGCGCCGTAGAAAACTTCCAGCATATAGTATTTGTGAAACTTTCCGGCGAAATAGAACCGGCGGCGCGGGCCTTTGACCGCGCCGGACGGGGCGGTTTCTTTGAGCGCGAGCGCCGTCAGCGCGGCCCCGACCATAAGGGCCGCGGCCAGGGCGAACACGGTCTTAAACGGAAGCGCGTCGCTCCGGCCAAAACCGAGTCGGGAAAAGAAAAAGAACAGACCCGTAACCGCCGCAAAGCCGGTAATGTGTCCCAGACTGCTTATGGCGCCGGTAATGCCCAAAGCCGCGCCGGACCGTTCCCGCCTGGCAAGGTCAAGGGACATGACGGTCTTTACGGGCATGACGATATGCTCGCCGAAACTGAAGACCACCATGAAAGATACCACGACCGGTTTGCCGGAGCCGCTTACAAGAAGCCCCGCAAGGCCCGCGGTCATAACGGCGATGCCGATTTTGAATATCCGGCTTTCGGTAAACCGGTACAGAGCCGCAAGTACCGCCACCAGAAGGAGGCCCGGGGTTTCCCGAAAGAACTCCACCACGCCCCGCTCAAAGGCGTTGATATGTACGATTTCCGCAAGATAATTGTCCTGAATGCCGCGATACAGCCCGTAACTTACGCCCGAAAGCGCAAGGACCCCGAGGAAGCGTCCTATTTTGGCGTCAGAACGGTAAATGTCTTGAAACATTTCTGCGAGAGGCGGGTTTGCCGCCCGGCGGGATCAGATGCCGAACCGCACGCCCACGCCGGCGCTGAAGCCTTTAAGCTGGAAGCTGCTAAGAAAATCCTGGGACCGCAGGCCCGCTTCGACGATTAACTCCAGAACGCGGAAGTTGAACGCGAAGCCGGCCTCATGTTTCCAGATCGTTTCGTCATAGCCGGTACCCAGATGGAAATAGAAAACCCGCCAGAGGTTCAGGCGCATATCCAGTCCGGCGTTAAAGAAGGGTTCTTTGCTTGGGGTAAGCACGGTAAAGCCGATATTCGGGCGCAGGGTGAAGATTTCTTTTTTGAAGGGGTATATGTTCGAGTAAAGATCAAACCGCAGGGGGCGGGAGACGTTATAGGAATGTCCCGCGCTGTAGTCGGTGTTGATTTTGTCCTCAAGGTCGATGTCGAGGGAGTTGCCGGATATAAGGTCGCTCCCGTCAATAACGAAGTCCGCGGTAACATTCATCCGGTATTCCAGCGTGGCCGGCACGATGGGGATGTGGGTAACGTCGAGGCCCAGGTCAAAAATGTTGGGGATGACGGCGAATTCCGCGTTGAGCGAGAGGTCGAAGCCGCGGGTTTTGCTGAGGAGATCAACGATAAGGCTGTCGGTTATCTCAAGGTCGTCAAGGTTCTCAAGGGAGATGGCGCTGTAGACGTTTATCTCCCCGTTGGTGGTGAACAGGAGGGAGTCCTGGTCCTCCAGGCGGTAATTGATGGAAGACTTGGGGATATACACCAGCGGCACGAACAGCGCCGGCGTAAACCCGAGCTTGAGGCGCTTGATTTTCGTGTGGACATTAAGATTCGCGTCGGCGAACACGCCGCCGTAGGCGCTTATGTCCCCCCGGGGCGAGGGATTGTCCGCGTTGCCTTCGGCGATAAAGTGGAGCATGGACGCAGGCACGTTGCCGTAGATGCCGCCGGAGACGCCCATGGAAAGGCCGAATCCCCAGGCCTCGCCGATATTGACGTTGAGGAACACGTTCGTAAGCACGTCGGTATTCAGGGTAAGCCCCTCTTCCATGAAATCCTCTTTCATGGCGCTGGTATCGAAGACGATATGTTTTTTTAGCATATCCGTAAGGCCGATGAGGTTATTGGCCGCGCCGCCGCGGGCGTCAACGCCGATTTCCACAAACCGGTGGGGTTTTTCGGCGTATCCCGGGGCCAGGGAAAGGCCGGCCAGCACTACCGCGAGGGGGACGTATCGTTTCATAATTTTTACTCCTTTGTGCGTTTCGCGTTTCGCGTTTCGTCTCTTGGGAAACCTCTTTTAGAGATCAACCGTTTTTTCTATGGTGGCTTTCGCCGTTACCGCCAGGAAGAAGTCGAAGTCCGACGCGCTTCCCCCGCGGGGCCGGAGAATGGTCAGTATCCCTGTTTTATCGCTTCCGACTGTTTGGCAGGGGACAAGTATCTCGAACTCCGGCACGAAGGGGTAGTCCGCGGCAAGGGCGGCCTCCGCGAGGGGGCTTCCGTCCCGTATCGCGATGCTCTCTCCGGTTGCGGCGCCGGCGGCTCCGCGGTTCCATATCCCTAAGCTTACGTCCGCGGCGTCGTCGTTTTCGTCTTTGCTCCCGATGACCGTGTTCCTTATGTTCCGGGCCTGTATCGTGATGGTTTCGATGCTGTTAAGAAGGTCGTCCTCGTTGCCCTTTCTGCCGAAAAGGTCGTCCTCCGAGAGCGAGGGCGTTACCCCGGGGAAGTCCAGTCTGAGGTGGGAGTTCCGGTACGCGGGGTTGTTCGGGAGCCGGACCGTCGCGGG
The DNA here is from genome assembly GCA_031279895.1 of Spirochaetaceae bacterium. Taxonomy (GTDB): domain Bacteria; phylum Spirochaetota; class Spirochaetia; order Treponematales; family Breznakiellaceae; genus JAITHW01. The sequence continues at coordinate 1,780 of JAITHR010000235.1, read as the reverse complement.
GGCCGCGCTGTTATAGGTAACGTCGAACTCAAGCGGAAGCTCTATGAACATATCGGCTTTGATAGTGCCGTTATCAGAAACCACCTTGGTTATCGTCGAGGTTCCGGTCATTGCGATGGTAAAGGCGAGCCGGATGTCTCCGTTTGACGATTTGAACGTGTCGGTGAGGTCAACAGGAGGGACGCTTGGGTTGGCGTCCAGCCCCAAATCGGCGGGAATAACCGGGCCGCTTAACACCGAGGCGGGAAACGTCTTCACCGTTACCGTCTCGTTATTCAAAAGGGGAGGAGCGCCCCCGCCCTCTTCAAGGGTCATGTACGCGGTGCGTCCCGCAGGCAGTTCGCTTATAAAGATATACCCCCGCACGCTGCTAAAGGTAATGTCCGCGCCCAGAAAATCGGTCAGTTCCCGCAAATCCATCGACGCGCTGCCGGTAAAGTCGTCGCCGTCCGCTTTGATTACCGCGCTCACCCACTCGAAATCCAGTTCCGGCACATAGGAAGAACCTGCCGGCGCGTTAATCGAGACCGTCATACCGACTGCGGGGTCGAAAGAAGGGATGACGCCGCTCCGAAACGTAAGGGGCTGGCCGGAAATCGGCAGGGACTCTTCGGGTCCGTTATTAAACTTTACGGAAATCGTGCCTGATCCGGTGATATTCTTTAATGTAAGGATAAACTCCGCGTCCGTAACGCTCGTAACCCACTGTTTCATCTCGTCAAGCGGGAGGGGAATATCCGCGTAGGTTCCGGTTCCCGGCACGGGCTGCCCGGGGTTATCGGTCCACTCCACATCCAGCGCCCGCACATACTCGCTCAAATTGAGGTTCATGTTGGCAATGGGCTTATGCACAAGGTAGATAAGCGTATCGGAGCTGTCTTTGTCATACTGGTACGCCCTAAGCCCGCTGGTTTCTATTTTTCCTTTTATATGTTCCGATCCGAGCTTGTCTTTGACGCCGTTTCCCTCGCCGGCAACGCTCGAAATATACCCCAGCGGAATGCGCGCCTCTGGCGAGCCTTTAACCGTTATATCCTGCGGTATTTCAAGGTTGCAGGAAAAAAGAACCGCCGCCGCCGCGACCCCCATAATCCCATGTTTCATACTAATCGCTCCTTAGCGCCGCACGAACGTAACGGCGTCTTTTCTATACTCTATAAAAATACCACATTCCCGCCTCTTTTTCAACCGCAGCCTCCGCCGTCTCCGCCCGCCGGCGGCGGGTGGCACAAAAACTTCCTGTACAGCGGCTCAAAGCGGACGACGACCGCTTAGGGCGGCAACCTCCCCGTAGTGGCCGCGACCGTTTCCAGAGTAAAAACGCTCGTCTCCAAGGCGCTGATATTTTTCCCTGAAGCGCGGGGCATGACGCTTATGGAACAGCCGGAGGCTGCCAAGGCGCGGACGAATGTTTTTACCGCGGAAACGACCGTGGCCGACTTGGAAACGACCATGGTAAAAGCGGAGAAGTCCGTCCAAAACGGAGCGGCTTCCGCCGCCGGCGGGCCGGAGGCTGCAACAACGCACGGCTCCCGAACCGCGACCGGCTGCGCGGGCGTAGCCGCGCCTGGTCCGTGCAAGCCCGCTAACCGGACACGGTGTTGCACCACTCGGAAGCAACAGTGCTGAAGCCGTCGGAGACGGGCCGCGCCTGATCCGTACAAGCCGGCTAACCGGACACGGTGTTGCACCATTACCAAACAACAGTGCTGAAACAGCCGGAGGCTGGACTTCAAACGCCGGCGGGTAGACTCCAAACGCCGGCGGGTAGCCCTGAAAC
>JAITHR010000073.1 GCA_031279895.1 Spirochaetaceae bacterium | reverse complement strand
GTGCGCAAGTCCGTCGTAAACGTGCGCAAGTCCGTCGTAAACGTGCTCAAGTCCGTCGTAAACTAGCGCAATTCCGTCGTAAACGTGCGCAATTCCGTCGTATACGTGCGCAAGTCCGTCGTAAACTCGCGCAAGTCCGTCGTAAACGTGCGCAAGTTCGTCGTAGATTTGCGCTATTTCGTCGTAAACGTGCGCAAGTCCGTCGTAGATTTGCGCAAGTCCGTCGTAAACTCGCGCAAGTCCGTCGTAAACTCGCGCAAGTCTGTCGTAGATTTGCGCAAGTCTGTCGTAGATTTGCGCAAGTCTGTCGTAAACTCGCGCAAGTCCGTCGTAAACTCGCGCAAGTCTGTCGTAGATTTGCGTCAATCCGTCGTAAACGTGCGCAAGTCCGTCGTAAACGTGCGCAAAACCACCCTATCCTTACACGGGGACGATTTGTTCCTGGTCAAGAATGAGTCATTCCTGGTCAAGAATGAAGTATTCCTGGTCAAGAATGAGTCATTCCTGGTCAAGAATGGGTTGGAAATAGTCATGGTCGCGTTGGAGACATTCATGCGCGGTTTGAAAATGAATCTTTTTAAGTTGAAAATGAATCTTTTCAGAATGAAAATGAATCTTTTCAAGTTGAAAATGAATCTTTTCAGAATGAAAATGAATCTTTTCAGAATGAAAATGAATCTTTTCAGGACGGAAACGGCCATGCCCGGAGCGGAGGGACATCCGGCCAAAGCGCGGGGCATGATGCTTATGAAACAGCCGGAGGCTGCCAAAGCGCGGGGCATGACGCTTATGAAACAGCCGGAGGCTGCCAAAGCGCGGGGCATGACGCTTATGGAACAGCCGGAGGCTGCCAAAGCGCGGGGCATGACGCTTATGGAACAGCCGGAGGCTGCCGGAGCGGAAGTCACGCCTTTAAGCGGTCTTAGACAGCTGTGTTGCGCTTCGCGGGAAGCTTATGAAGCCGTCGGAGACGGTTTGCTGCGGTATCGGGACGCCGTTTAAAACCGTCGGAGACAGCGGAGACGGCGGAGGCTGAGGGCTATCTCGGTTTGTGCCGCTTCAAGGTCAACAGGAACCGTATCCGTGCCGGCAGCCACGATCGTCTGTTCGAGGGTGGCGTTTATCAGCAGAAACGTATACCGTAACTGCTCCCGCATCATCTCAACCCCGCGGGAATCGGCTGAACCGTAGGCCGCCAAAAAGAGCGCGGGTTTGTGTTTCAAGACGGGACGGGACGCGCCTGAAGAGAACTTGGCCTCAAAATACCGCTGGCACCGGTCAAAAATCGCTTTCAAGGGCGCGGGAAACCCCAGCCCGTACACAGGCGAGGCGATAACCAGAAAATCCGCCGTCCGTAGTCGCCGGTCAATAGCCGTGAAATCGTCGTCATGGATACAGCCCCGCGTGTTCCGGCAATAGCCGCAATGGGTGCAGGGGGCAACCGACGCCTTATACGCCTCAATAACCGTAACGCTCCCCGAAGAAAGGCCGCGCCACGTATCAATGAAGACTTGGAGGAGCCGCGCGGTGGCCCCGTGCGGGCGCGGGGATCCGGTGAGCGCAAGGGCAGTGGGTTCAGTCTTCATATTCTTCAGTCTTCGTATTCTAAGGGAAACACCATCCGGTCTTTGGTCAAGACCGTGTGGGGAAAAACCTGAAGCGCCTCTTTAAGGAGGGCTTTGAGGTCATGCTCGGTGTAACGCGGGCTGTAATGGATGAGCGCCAGCCTCTTCACCCACCCGTCTTTTGCGAGCGCGGCGGCCTGCTCCGCGGTCATGTGCTTTTTCTCCCGCGCGCTTTCCGCAAGTTCCTTTTCAAACATCCCCTCGCAGACGAAAAGGTCGGATCCCGCCACCTCGTAGGCAATCTCGTGAAAGGCAAGCGTATCGGTAACAAAAGAAAACTTCCTTCCCCGGCGGGCCGGGCCAAGCACCGCGGCAGGGTGTACCTCGGATCCGTCAGGGGCGCACACCGTTTCGCCGGACTGCAGTCTTGCCCAAAGGGGGCCCCGCGGCACCTTAAGCGCCAGCGCCTTGTCAGGATGAAACGCGCCCGGGCGCGGATTTTCCTCCAGCGTATAGCCCAGGCAGGGCTTCGTGTGGCGCAGGGGAAAACAGCGGATATGAAAGCCCTCTCCCTGGTACACAATCCCCGGTTCGGTTATCTCCCGCACCACAATCTCGTAATTGATATACATATCCAGAACCCGCCGGTTGGTTTCGATGTATTCCCCGATACGGGGCGGGCCGATAATATAGAGCGGGTCGTCCCGATCGACCTGAGACGAGAGCATAAGCAGCCCCGGAATACCGGTAACGTGGTCCGCGTGGGTATGGCTTATAAAGAGCGCGGAGATTTTTTTCCATCTGAGGTTAAGGCGGCGCAGGGACACCTGGGTTCCCTCTCCGGCGTCAAACAAGAAGAGCTCGCCTTCACGTCGCAAAAGCACCGATGTAAGATGACGGTTCGGGAGCGGCATCATGCCCCCGCACCCAAGAATAAAGGCTTCAAGATTCATAGTGGTTTAGTATAGAGCCAAACGCCCAAACCTTTCTACCCGCCGGCCCGCCGGCGGCGGCCAGCCTCCGGCTGTTTTAAACAGCTTCCTGATACCGCGGCAAAGTAGTCGCAGACCGCTTAGGGGTGCGCCGCAGTAAGCGGTCAACGCCCGCTTTGGGGCGCCCCACAGGAAGCCGTTTAAAACCGTCGGAGACGGCTTAACGGTAGGTGAGCCGTGCGGCCCGCGGGAAGGCGCTCTGGCCCACTTCCGCGCTTTGGGAAAGGGTAACCGCGGTAAGCGCGTCGCACCCGTTAAAGGCGTAGGACCCGATCTTCTTTACCGAATTGGGAATGGTTACGCCGGTCAGGGCTTTGCACCACGCGAACGCATAGGCGCGGATGGAGGCAAGGGATTCGGGGATGGCCACTTTGGAGAGCCCGGCGCAGTAGGAAAAGGCGCCGTACCCGATCTCCCGCACTGAAGCGGGAATAGTGATGTCCGAAAGGCCGGCGCACTCGGCAAACGCGCCCTCGCCTATCGCGGTAACTGACGCGGGAATACGGTACGCGCCCTTTCTGCCGGCTGGGTACGCCACGACGGTCCCGACGCCGATGTCAAACACCACCCCGTCAACGCTCTCATAGGCGCCGCCGCCCGGCACGACGTCGATGCTTGCAAGATTGGCGCACCCGTTAAAGGCGTACCACCCCAGGGTCGTTACGCCGGCGGGAATAGCGACGCTCCGCAGGCCGGCGCAACGGCTGAATGCGTATTTCCCAATGGCTTTAAGGGTTTCGGGAAAGATAATCGATCCCAGTCGCCCGCACTCGGCAAATGCCCGGTCCCCGATAGCGGTCAGGCCTGGGGGAAGGGTTACGGCGGTAAGCGCGGCGCATCCGTTAAACGCCCGATCCTCGATTTCAGTTACCGACGCGGGGATGGTTACGCTTTTCAAACTGACGCATCCGTAAAAGGCGCCCACCGCGATAGTGGTGATGGAGGCGTTGATGACCGCGTTCTCAAGGCTGGCGCAGCCTGAGAACGCGCCCACGCCGATAGCGGTAACCGAGGCGGGAACCGTTATCTCGGTGAGTTTCGCGCAGCCTGAGAACGCGCCGATACCGACGGCGGTAACCGAGTCCGGAATGACCACGCCGGTTAAGCCGGCGCGGTAAAAGGCGTACCACCCGATTTCAGTTACCGACACGGGAATGGTTATCTTCGTAAGGCTCCGGCATTCCCAGAAGGTGTGGGCTTTGATTTCCGTTATCGTGGCCGGAAGGGTTACGCTGCTTAGGCCCGTGCAGCCGTAGAACGCGCTCTCCCCGATTTCAGTTACCGATTCGGGAATCACCACGCTACTTAAGCCCGCGCACCCTTCAAAGGCGCTCTTTCCGATTTCAGTTACCGTGTTCGGGATGGTATAGGGGCCCTTTTTGCCGCCCGGGTATACCAGAATGGTTTTCATATCCTTATCAAAGAGAATCCCGTCAACGCCGGCGTACACGCTGTTTGCGCGGTCAACGCTTATGCTCCCAAGACTTTGGCACCCCTCAAAGGCTTCCGCGCCGATGCGGGTAACTGACGCGGGAATAGCGATCCGCGTAAGCGCGGCGCACCCTTCAAAGGCGCTTTCACCGATGACCTCCGCGGATTCCGGTATGGATATGTTCGTTAAGGCCGCGCACCCGAAGAACGCCCATGAGCCGATGCGCGTAATGCCCGCGGGTATCGTAATCCGTGAGAGGCGCCTGCATTCTCCGAAGGTCCAGTCTTCGACGGCGCTGACAGACGCGGGAATGACCGCGCTCGTGAGGCCCGCGCACCCTAAGAACGCGCTCTTTCCGATGAACCGCACGGAGTCCGGTATGACTACGCTCGTGAGGCCGGCGCACCAGGAAAACGCCCCTTCGCCGACAGATCGGACCGAGGCGGGAATGACCGCGCTCGTGAGCCCGGCGCACCCCAGAAACGCCCAGTTCCCTATCTCGATTACGGAATTGGGAATGGCCGCGCTCGTGAGGTTTCTGCACCCGCGGAACGCCTCCGCGCCGATGGTCCGCACGGAATCCGGAATGGTTACGCTTCGTATACCGAGCGACCGGTAGAACGCGCGCGCACCGATACTGACGACCGGACTCCCGTTAATCGCGGACGGGATGACCACATCGACCGCGCTTCCCTTGTAGCCCGCGATGCTGACGCCTTCATAACCGGCGGATTCCGCTGCCAGCGCGACGATAAAATCTTCAAAAACGCTTGTTTCTTGGCTGAAAAGCCCCCATCCCACGGTGAAAAGCAGCATACCGATACCGAGTTTCTTTTTCATACACACAACCTCTTTTAGAACTGCAAAGCTCTGAAACCAGGGGCGGGCGGAGCGCCGCGCCCGAAGCGAGCAGTTTCTCTTTCAGCTTACCATTGACCTTAAGGCCGCCGCGTCTCTTAAAGGGTGTATGCGGGTTTTTCTCCGGCGGTTTCACACTTGAGATCCAGAGCCGCTCTCTATAGGCGTTACATTCTCACGCCGCACGCCTCGGTCTATTTGGTTTTTTCACTATACCATCAAACAAATACCTTAGTCAATCTTTTTACTTTTTTACCTAAGCTTCCTGTTTACCCAAGCTTCTTGAAAGAAATAAATCGTTCCGGCTGTCGCTTGTCCTTGTGTCCGGTCCGTGATATGACAGAAGCATGACAGGAATAAAAAAATGGATGTTTTAACGCCGGAACAGCGCAGTACCTGTATGTCCCGTATACGAAGTTCCGATACGAAGCCCGAAGTGTTTTTCCGCAAGGCGCTTTGGAAATGGGGTATTCGGTACCGCAAGAATGTAAAAAACTTATTCGGGAAACCTGATATTGCTATAAAGAAATATAAACTCGTTCTATTTATTGACGGTGATTTTTGGCACGGGAATGACTGGAAGAAACGTCGTTTTTCCTCACAGGAGGAATTATTGGCTTCGTATTCCGATTTTTGGCAAAAGAAGATACGGCGCAATATTGCGCGTGATAAAGAAGTAAATGAATATTACCGGACTAACGGGTGGATGCTATTGCGTTTCCGGGCATCCGATATTAAAAAGGATTTAAACGGATGTATTATTAAAACGATTGAGACCATAAACCGGCTTAAAAATAAATAATTGGTACTACGAAGGGGCCGGCACGGATGCCGCCGCGCCGGACATGAACCCGCCCGGCGCCCGGGCCCGCGGGGGTTGACTCGTCAGTTTTCTTAAACTATATAGGTAAAATATGCTTGTTATGAAAATACTGTTGGGCTTTTTGGGCCTTGGGGTCGTGGTGTTTGTCCATGAGTTAGGCCATTTCCTTGCGGCCCGTCTGGTGGGCATTGATGTGGAAGCCTTCTCCCTCGGCTGGGGCAGCCCCCTTATAAAGAAAAAAATAGGCGGCGTGGAATACCGGATCGGCATCTTTCCCCTGGGCGGGTACTGCAAGATGCGCGGGGAAGCGGAATTTCAAGAGGCCTATGATAACAAAAAGAACGCCATCGAACCGACCCCCGGCACCTTCCTCGGCGCAAGCCCCCTCCGGCGCGTCGTCGTCTGCCTTGCGGGACCCCTTTTTAACCTTGTGTTCGCGGTGCTGGCGCTGTCAGTCATTTGGGGCGTGGGCTTTGAGATGCAAACCCTTGAGAATAAGATCGTGCTGATTTCCAGTATCAGTCCAGAGGCGCGGTTCCCTGCTGACGAGGCAAACCTGCGCACCGGCGACCGGATCGTGGAAATCGACGGGAAACCCATTGTCTACTACCATGATATTAAAGAAAACATCGCGGTAAACGCCGAGAAAGACCTGTCCCTTAAAGTGGAGCGCCAGGGCGCCATCCGGTCGGTTACCGTGCGGCCAAGCATGAATAAAAACACCGGCGAGGGGCAGATCGGCGTGTATTTCTGGGTGGATCCGGTGGTGGAGGAGGTGGCGCCCGGAAGCCCCGCGGCCATAGGCGGGCTTAAGGCGGGGGACCGCCTCCTTCGGGTAAACGGCGCGGAGATACCCTATACCGTGGCCCTTAGCCCCATTTTGCAAAACCAGCCTGCGGTGCTTACGGTGGAATTCGAGCGGGACGGCGCGGCGCATACCGCCGATCTCGTTATGGCGTATACCGACAGCGGAACGACCGATGTGGGGATAACCTATCGAACCGTGCAGTACCATACGCCGCCCCTTTCCCCGATAGCCGCGTTCGGCAAAGGCGCGGAAGAAACGTGGAAGACCCTCGTCGTTTCTATTCGGGGGTTCGCCCTGCTTTTCAAAGGCATTGACCTTACCAAAGCGGTGTCCGGCCCGGTGCGTATTACCTATATGGTAGGCGACGTGGCCGCCGAAGGGTTCGGTCAGAGTTTCGGCGACGGGGTACGGTCAATGGCAAACTTCCTCTCCCTCATCTCCGTTGCCCTCTGCGTGATGAACCTCCTCCCGATACCCGTGGTTGACGGCGGCATGATACTCCTCTGGCTGGTGGAAATCGCTACCCAAAAGCCCCTGCACCCCAAGGTCATATCGGTTTTCCAAACCGTGGGGGTGGTACTCATCGGCGGGCTTATGCTCTTCGCGTTCTTCGGTGATATTCTCTACTTCGCACGCCGCTAACCGTCTCCGACGGTTCCATAAGCTTCATGCCACGCGGCTCAAAGCGGACGACGACTGCTAACAGGCGGGATCTGGAAGCCGTGGTAAAAGGGAAGAAAATGCAGGAAGTACGCCGGTTTGGTCCATTGGATAAAAACAATCTGCCCGCCGTATTAAAACTGGCGCGGGAGGTCATAGCGCATAATTACGCTTCGTTTCTTGACAAAGACGCGGTATCTGATTTCCTAAGCTCGAAACAGTGCGATCGGGAAATTATCGAGCATAGTGAAAACTGCGTGGTAATGACGGTGCGGGAGCGCGTTACGGGGTTTGCCCTACTCGTCGGAAATACCATTCACGCGCTTATGATTGCCCGGAACCATCAACGGAAAAAGCACGGAAGCGCGTTACTGCGCCATATAGAACGTATCCTTTCCGCGTCCCATGCTGAAATAACGCTGGATTCCTTCGCCCGAAACAGCGCCGCCAATAGTTTTTACGAAAAAAACGGCTGGAGAAAAGCCGGGGAAACGCAACGGGACGGCATTACTTTGTATCATTATAAAAAATCTTTCTACGCATGGCCGCCTGTTGTTTGACAATCGTGCGACACCTACTCCGTTTACTTCACCAGCGCTATTAAGGCGCGGGATCTGGAAGCTGTTTAAAACCGCCGTCTCCGACGGTTCTATAAGCGTCTGCCCCGCGCCTCTAAGCTGTCGTCGTCCCCTTTGGTGCGGGATCTGGAAGCCGTTTAAAACCGTCGGAGACGGCCTGAAATAATCGGAGGAGGGGGATTTGAACCCCCGACATCCAGCTCCCAAAGCTGGCGGTATAGCCACTAGCCTATCCTCCGTAACTCCCTCACATCCTAGTTTTTTCTCAAAACCCTGTCAAGCGCCGTGCGGCGTGGTGCTAAGGTACACGATAGCCTGTTTGAAAAGGAGTTTTTCCCGCTCCGCGCCGGTAACCGCCTTTTCAAGAGCGCCGTCCGCTCTGGCCACCGCCTGCGCCGCGGACCGCCTTTCATAGCCCATGCCCGCCAGCGCCTCCACCAGATCCGCGTATACCCCGCCGGCAGCGCCGCCTTCTTTCCCACTCCCGCGGGAGAGCTTCCCCTTAAGCGCGAGGAGCATCTTCTGCGCGGTCTTTTTCCCAAGCCCGGGCACCGCCTCAAGACGCGCAAGGTCCCCGTCCTCAAGCGCCGTTTCAAGCTCGTCCTGCCCGATGTTGCCCATAATTTTAACCACCCCCCGCGGCCCAAGCCCCTCTACCTTGAGCATCGCAAGAAACGCGGCCCGGCGCCGCTCCTCCGCAAAGCCGTATAGCCGCGCCTCGGCGTCAGTATGGTGTACAAAGGTAAACACCCTGGCATTCTCCCCGACCTGCGGAAGCGCGTTAAGGTCCGTAGCCGGCACGGTAATATCCCATTCAATTCCCCCGCCGCCAAGGATCCTGAGCGTGGTATTGCTTTTTTCAGTAATGACCCCATGGATACTGTTAATCATACCCCCAACTATACCGCAGCCTCCGACTTTTTTAAACATAGCCTCCGGCCCGTCTCCGACGGCTTCAAACATGGCCGCCTGTTGCTTCAGAGTGGTGCAACACCGTGTCCGGTGAGCGGGCTGGTTGCTGTTTAGGCGCGGCTACGCTTCGCGCAACGGCGGGCGGTTTGCGAGCCGTGCGTTGTTGTGCGTAGTAAGGGGCGGGTCGTTGTTCGGGGCGCGTTGCATGACGCTTATGGAACCGTCGGAGACGGCGCGGTTCGGGCGCGTATCAGGACGCTTATGAAACCGGCGGCGCCGGAGGCACAAAAGCTTCCCGCGCCGCGCCCCGCCGCCGGTCAGTCCGCTAAAGGGCGCCGCGTGGGGTGCGGCGCGGGCTTTATGCAAGACTAATAAACTTTAGTAAACGAACAATTCGTTATTTCTTGAATGGGCTTACCCATCTGTTCGTATAGAGGACGAGTCTGCTTGGTGGTGACTGCCGGATATTCAAAATCAACTGGATAACTCGTTGTGCCATCCGTAAATTTGACAAAAACCTGAAATTTCTGTGCGGATTTCCCGGTATAGGTAACCTGTATCATACTCCCGTAGAAGGTGATCTTTATTTTACCATCGACGGGATCCTTGCACACTAATTCCTTTTGTTGTTGCTGCTGGGTTTGCTGGGCAACAGCGGCCAGGGTTCCGAGAGCGCAGAGTATCACCATGATACTCACCGGTTTCTTTATGTTCATAATACATCCTTTCGTAGTTTATCTTCGTTGCGGAAGGGTAAGGGTGAGCCGCTCGTTACGGAGCGGTGTGCCGCCAACGGCGGCGCGGTTACGGAACTACGCGCTTTGAGCGGAACCGCCTCCGGCGGGTCCGGCGCGCCGGTTTTCCGTCAAGACGTGTCGTACTTCATCAGAACCTCCTTCATGTATGCGGGGCGTTCAGGGCCAAGCCCTAAGCGCGTCCGCACGGTATTTTCTCCCGCCCGTGGGCGGCGGGATTTTTTCCCTAAGCTTCCCGCCCCGCGCCCCTCAGCAGTCAACGACCGCTTTCAGCCGCTCCGCAGGACGCTTATGTGCCACCCGCCGCCGGCGGGCCGGAGGCTGTTAGTAGCCGGTGCGGACCCAGGTTTCGCCGTTGTTGCTAAAGGATGTGCTGGACGTGATGGTGTAAATGTAAGTGCGGCCACCAAGGTTGATGATGAGTCTCGTGCCGTCAATGCTAAGATTGCCGCTACTTTGTTTTCCGCCGGCGTCGGTATAGGTAACTGCGCCGGATTTGGCCATGGTGGTAATGGACATTTTCTCCGCCGCGCCGGACACGCGGTACACACCGCTTTCAAGGGGCGATTTGAAGCCGTCCCCAAGGGATTTCGCTATCGCAGCCGCGGCATCCGCGCCGCTCGAGCCGCCGCTCCCGCCGGACCCGCCGGACCCGCTGGTACTGGCGCGGGGAGGAGGCGGCGCCGCGGCCCGCTGGGGCAGGGGATCGAAATCAACTGCCCCGTTCTCTTTGAGGTAGTTGTAAATCGCGACGTACCCTTTGTCGTATGCCATGGACGCGGCGGTTGCCCCATCGTTATTCCGTATGTTTACCTCGGCGCCGTACCCCACCAAAAGCTGTACCACCTCAAACTTATTTTCGTCAGCCGCGTTTATGAGCGCCGTGTTCCCGAATTGACTTTTCTTATTAGGGTCAGCCCCGTGTTCGAGCAAAAGCCGCGCCGTCTCAAAGTTATCGAACGCGTAGTGTAATGCAGTCTGACCCCGTCCATC
>JAITHR010000014.1 GCA_031279895.1 Spirochaetaceae bacterium | reverse complement strand
TTTTAGCATATACCACTCTTTTTTCTTTTTTAGAGAATCAACCGTACCGCATCAATGCGGACAAAAACCAGTATATCTCATAATCCTCCCGTTAATCTACCCCGCCCAGCCTCCGCCGTCTCCCACGGTTTCAGCATGGCCGCAGCCTCCGGCTGTTTCAGGCGATTTTCCGGCTACCTTAGACAGCCTCCCAACCAATACGCGCCGGATTCCCGCCATGACAAACGGACGTCCGTCCAGAGTATTCGGGAGCCCGAATGGAGTATTCGGGAGCCCGTCCAAGTCATTCGGACGTCCGGCCAACGTAAACTTGCGCAAGTCCGTCATAAACGTGCGCAAGTCCGTCGTAGATTTGCGCAAAACCGCCCTATCCTTACACGGGGACGATTTGTTCCTGGTCAGAAATGAAGTGTTCCTGGTCAAGAATGGGTTGGAAATAGTCATGGCCGCGTTGGAAACATTCATGCGCGGGTTGGAAACGAATGTTTTTAAGTTGGAAACGAATGTTTTCAGGTTGGAAACGAATGTTTTCAAGTTGGAAACGAATGTTTTCAGGTTGGAAACGAATGTTTTCAAGTTGGAAACGAATGTTTTCAGGTTGGAAACGAATGTTTTCAGGTTGGAAACGAATGTTTTCAAGTTGGAAATAGTCATGCGCGACTTGGAGATGAACAGTTTTATGTTGGAAACATTCGTGGCCGCGACAAACGGAAATCCTCCTGTTTCGGGCGGGTATCTCTCCGCTTCGGCGGGAAATCCGTCTAAAGTAACCGGAGAACCGTTTGAAGACTGCGGGAGGCCGTCCGAAGTGGGTTATGGAACCGTCGGAGACGGCGGGAGCGGTTGCGCTTGGGGAGGCGGGCGGGTATACTTAGGAAAAACGGGAGAGATGCGAAAGATGTTAAAGATGCTGTTGAAAAGAAAAACCGTACCGGCGGCGGCGGCGCTTGCGGGGCTTCTGGCCATTTCCTGCTCGTCAGGAGGCGCGTACAGCCCCTCCGCGCGCCGGGCGTCTATGGAAAGTCGGGCCTATGACGCGACGGAACCTCTGGAAAGCGACGAATCCGGCGGTACGGAAAGAATAGAAAGAAACGAATTCGATCATATCGTTGACAACCCCTTCCTGCGCGTGCGGGACAACCCCCTTTCCACCTTTTCGATTGACGTTGACAGCGCGGGTTACGCTCTTGCCCGCTCCTTTATCACGAACGGCATGATGCCTCCCCGCGCCGGCGTGCGCATAGAAGAGCTGGTAAACTATTTTGATTACGAGTACGCGCCGCCGCTCGACGGAAGCCCCTTCGCGGTTCATCCCGAAGTGGGCAGGTGTCCCTGGAACCCCTCCCGCCTTCTGGCGCGGATAGGCATAAAGGGCAGGGAGTTTCCCGCAAAGGAGCGTCCCAAAGTCAACCTCGTGTTCCTGCTGGACGTTTCCGGGTCCATGAATGAAGAGAATAAACTGCCCCTCTTGAAAGAAGCCCTGCGGGGTCTCGTGGAGCGTCTGGGAGGCTCCGACCGCGTGGCAGTCTGCGTGTACGCCGGCGCCGCCGGGGTCGTGCTGCCGCCGACCCCGTGCGATGACAAGAGCCGTATCTTGAAATCCCTTGACAAGCTGGCCGCCGGCGGGTCCACAGCGGGCGGCGCGGGCATCGAACTGGCCTACGCGCTTGCGGCAAAGCATTTCGATCCCGCGGCGGTCAACCGGGTCATACTTTGCACCGACGGGGACTTTAACGTGGGACCCGCAAGCCGCGCCGATCTTGTGGATCTTATCACGGAAAAGTCCCGAACAGGCGTGTACCTCACGGTCCTTGGGTTCGGCATGGGAAACTATCGGGACGGTACGCTGAAACAGCTGGCCTCAAAGGGAAACGGGAATTACGGGTACATAGACACCATCGAGGAAGCGAACAAACTGCTGGGGGAAGAGCTCGACGGCGCCTTGATTACCATAGCGCGGGACGTCAAGATACAGGTCGAGTTTAATCCGAAAACCGTGGGGGCCTACCGGCTCATCGGGTACGAGAACCGGATACTCCGGCAAGAGGATTTTGCGGACGACGCGGTTGATGCCGGAGACATCGGCGCGGGCCATCGGGTAACCGCGTTCTACGAGATTGTCCTTCCGACGGATCCTGATATGGCGGACATTCCCTCGGTAGACGACCTGCGCTATGCCCCGGCGCCGCGCCCTGACGGAGGCGGTACGGAGTACGCTGACGAACTCTGCGTCGTCAAGATTCGGTACAAGCCGCCGGCGGGGGGAGAGAGCCGGCTTGTGTACATACCCGTACAGAATCCCGCGCCGGCCCGCGCCCGGACTTCTGATTTCACCTTCGGTGCCGCTGTCGCGGCGTTCGGGATGCTGCTGCGGGACAGTCCTTACAGGGGAAGCGCGGATTTCGACCTTGTGCTGAACCTCGCGCGCGCCGCGGCAGCGCCCGACCCCCACGGATACCGGCGCGGGTTTATCCGGCTGGCGGAAACGGCAAAAGCCCTGTCCAAAGACTGAAACGCGCCTTTCAACACTTGACACGGGATAATAGGGTATAGTATTGTTTGATATATTGTAACGAACGGCATAAAACGGGCGCCTGAAAGCGCGTACCGTAAGGAGGAAACAGCATGGCTGTCAGTAAAAACGCCCGCACGTCAAGCGCGACCCAGAAATTTTTTTGCGGATGCGGCGGGGAAGTTAAGATGAAGACCCTTTTCGAGCAGGGAAAAATGAAGAACGTAGCCGAATGTGAAAAGTGCAAACGGCTTGAGCGCCGCCCGTCGGATTTCAAATAGCCGACGGCTGCCGCGTGGTTAAGCCGGCGCGTCCTGTTGATTGATTGATTGATTGATTGATGGGTAGCCGGCGTATCGGTATAACTATGAGAGCGAGAGGAGAGTTCCATTGACAGGTAAAAGCAGTTCTGCTGAAAAACGCCACCGCCAAAGCGAGGTGCGCCGTGTGCGAAACAAGGCGGCGCGCAGTTCCGTGCGGACCAGCGTAAAGAAGTTTGTAACGTTAGCCCGGAAAAAAGCGGTGGATGACGCTGAGGCGGCGTTAAAAGATATGATTAAAAAGATCGATACCGCCGCACGGAAAGGGATTATCAAAAAAAACGCGGCCGCCCGCAAGAAATCGAGAATGCAGCGGCTCTTTAATACCCTCAAAATAGCCCAATAGCTCATACTGAACAAAAGTCTTGAGAATAACGGGCCGGAATGGTGATGAATGGCAGGGGAAAAGTATACCCGAAAAAAATTGATTGATTCGATCGCGGAAAAGACCGGCATACATCAGAAAGAAGTAAGGCGTGTGGTGGATTACGTGTTTGATGACCTGAAAACCGCTCTCATTGAAAGAAAAATGATCGAGTTGCGGGGGTTTGGCACCTTTAAAGTGAAAATGAGAAAGGGCAGGGAAAAGGCGAGAAATCCAAAAACCGGCGAGGCCGTGTCGGTCAACGACCACGGCACGGTTGTCTTCAGGCCGGGCAGGGAATTGAAAAAAGACGTATGGAACCTCCGCGAGGAAGCCGCGTGTGATGGCAGCGATGTATGAGTCTTGTCGCAACAAGCCTGCGGAGACTGAAAACGTGCCTTGTCAATCTTGGAGCGCTTTTTCTGGGGGCCGTGCTTTTTGCCGGCGCCTTTCCGAACGTCCTGTTTGAAAACGGCCTGCCCCTGTTGGCGTGGATCGCCTATGTGCCGGTATTCTGGCTTATACGCCGCGTCCACGCCGCCGCCTCTTTCCTGTGGGGCGCCCTCTACGGATACACCGCGTACACGCTTTTCAACTTCTGGCTGACCGCTTTTCATCCCGTAGCGGGCATGGTGGTGGGAATTGTCTACCTTATCTACTTCGCCCTGCTCTTTCCCCTCTTAAAGTTCGTGTGCCTCCTCTATCCCCGTCGCGGGTATATCCTCCAGTGGCTCTGCTGGATAGGTTTTGAATACCTCCGCACCAGAGGCTTCCTGGGATACGCCTACGGCATAACCGGCTATTCCCAGTGGCGGTCAGCTCCGATAATTCAAATCGCCGATACCTTCGGCGTGTGGGGCGTCTCGGCGCTTGTGGTCTTTCCCTCCGTATGGCTTGCCGCGGGGTTGGGAGAAAGCCTGCGGCCTCGGTCCCTTGTGCGGGACACCTTTGCCTCCCGCCTCGGCGCGTTCTTCTCCCGCGAGCGGACGAGCGCGGTCGTGTGGCTTGCGGCGCTTGCCGGAACCCTGCTCTACGGCTTTACCGCCCAGATTGACTACCGGGAAGCCCCGGTCCGCCGCATCGCGCTCATCCAGCACAACACGGACCCCTGGCTGGGGGGAATCACCGAGTACCGCACGAACTTTGAAGTCTTAAAACGCCTTTCCGACGAAGCGCTGCGAAAAGAGCCGAAGCCGGACCTCGTCGTATGGTCCGAGACCGCGTTTGTCCCCCGAATCTACTGGCATATCAATTACCGCGGGGATCCGGATTCCTATATGCTGGTTACGGACCTTATGAAGTATCTCTCGGAAAAGGAGGTTCCCTTCGTGATAGGGAACGACGACGCCCGCAAGGAGCCGGAAAAAAATCCCCGCGCCGCGGAAGAGTATCGGGTTGATTACAACGCGGTCATGCTCATTGAAAAAGGGGAGATCCTCCAGCAGTACCGCAAGCTCCATCTCGTACCTTTTACCGAACATTTTCCCTATAAAAAGCAATTTCCGCGCCTGTACGAGGAGCTTAAAAACCGGAAAGACATCCACCTGTGGGAGCGCGGAAAGGACGCCGTGGTGTTTGAGGCGCGGGGGATACGCTTTTCAAGCCCCATCTGCTTCGAGGATACCTTCGGCTACCTCTCCCGCATCTTTACGCAAAACGGGGCGGATCTTATTATTAACCTCTCCAACGACGCCTGGTCAAAAAGTCTTCCCGCGCAGATGCAGCACCTTGCTATGGCGGTGTTTCGGTCCGTGGAAAACCGCAGGTCCATGGTCCGTTCCACCGCCTCGGGCCAGACCTGCGGCATTGACCCGAACGGCAGAATACTCGCTATGGCCCCGCCGTTTGTTGAAACCCATCTTACCGTAGCGGTTCCCGTTGTTACCCTGAAAACCCGATACACCGTCTACGGCGATTTTTTCCCCCTGGTATGTATTGCCGCCGGTTGTATCCTGTTGATCTTGGGGATCATCGGGGCTATACTGAGAAAACCGAGCGGCTGTAAGTACGCGAATACCGCTTACAGGCGTGTATGAAACCGCCGGCGGGCCGCCGGCGGGCAGTCGGAGGCTGTTCCATAAGCTTCCTGATACCGCGGCAAAGCGGAGATTGACCGATTAGGTGGCGCGTATCAGGACGCTTATATGCCACCCGCCGCCGGCGGGCCGCCGGAGGCAGTCGGAGGCTGTTCCATAAGCTTCCTGATACCGCGGCAAAGCGGAGGTTGACCGCTTAGATGGCGCGTATCAGGACGCTTATATGCCACCCGCCGCCGGCGGGCATCCGGTATACCTTTCAGGACAAAAGGTATACCTTTTACGACAAAAGGTATACCTTTTATGACAAAAGGTATACCTTTCAGGACAAAAGGTATACCTTTTACGACAAAAGGTATACCTTTTGGGACATCCGGTATACCTTTTACGACAAAAGGTATACCTTTTATGACAAAAGGTATACCTTTCAGGACAAAAGGTATACCTTTTACGGCAAAAGGTATACCTTTTAATAAACGGTATCATCCCTTGCGAACCGCCTCGGAAATAGGTATTGGCCAATGGAACAAGTCAAAATAACAAAAACCGTATTGAAAGACCCGCAGGGGGATTGGCAGCGCCCCGCGCCTTTCGTATCATGCAACCCCGCGTGGCGGGACACGGGAGGGACCGCGCTCTATGAACCCGCATAAAAAGATACTTATCGTAGATGATGAAATCATCAATGCCGACTTCTTTGACGTTATGTTGAGCAAACTGGGGTTTGTGGTGGAAAAAGCAAACGACGGCGTCGAAGCGTTGGAAAAGATAAAGAAATTTCATCCCGACCTTATCATGCTGGATAATATTATGCCGCGTATGTCAGGGTGGGAACTGACCAAAACCTTAAAAGAGAACCCCAAATTCAAAGAAATACCGATTATTATGTTTTCCGCCCTGGATGATGTTAAAGACAAGGTTGAGAGCTTCGAGCTTGGGGTGGATGATTATATCACCAAACCCTTTAATTTCTCCGAGGTGCTTGCCAGAATTCGGGTCATCCTGCGGAATCGGGATCCCCTGTCGCGTGAGTTCCGCTCGAAACCGGCGGAAGCGCTCGATACCGGCACCCTGGAGTCTTTCATAAAAAGCATGGAAGAACTTGAAGCGGCGCTTGCGGAGCTTTCTTTTGAGGCCGGCGCCGGCACGCCGCTTGAAAAAGAGCGGTTCGCCCGCTCCGTGGAGGCCTTGAAAAAGAAGACGGCGCCGGTCAGGGACCGTATCAAAGAAATCCGTGAACGGATCGGGAAAACCGCGCCCCCCGGGAAACCCCTTACAGCAGCCGAAACTGCCGGATCCGGCGGCAACGGCGAATCTTTTGAGAGAGAGGATGCATAGGAGATGGCTAAAATAAAAACAGAGGGACGCAAGAGAAACGCTTCGCCCCATACCTTCGGAGTGGGAACGAGTTTTAACGGATTTCTCCGGTTTAAGGAAACCCTCTGTATCAAAGGAAAATTTAAGGGAACCATCGAGGCTACCGGCGCGCTTATCGTTGACAAAGGCGCGGTCGTTGAGGCGGATAGGATATGGGTAAGCTCCCTCTCCGTTTACGGCACGGTGATAGCGCCGGTGGTGGCGCAGGATAAGATAGACCTGTTCCCCGGGGCGCAGGTGCGGGGAGATATAACCGCCGCAAGGCTGCGTATCGCTGACCAGGCGGTTTTTGAGGGCCAGTGCAACATGACCGGAGCGGATAAGGAAGTGGAGATATTCTCAAGGCCCGCCCAGGAGATTAAAGCGGAATTGCAGAGAACCAATAATGACCGAACCGGAACGGTTGATTAAGTGTCTGGCCGCTTCCTCGAAAACCGTGGCGGCGGCGGAGTCTTGTACCGCGGGCCTGGTGGCGGATCTCCTGGCACGGACGCCCGGGGCCTCTCAGGTATTCTGGGGATCCTTTGTCTCCTACACGGCGGCGGCAAAGATAACGATGCTCGGACTGGACCAGGGGCTCGTCGAGCGATGCGGCGCGGTAAGCGCCGAAACCGCGCTCGCTATGGCGCGGGCGGCCCTGGAACGAAGCTCCGCGGATATGGCGGTTTCCGTAACCGGACTCGCGGGGCCTTTGGGGGACGGAGGTTCCGCACCGGTAGGTACCGTCTGGATAGGGACCGCCGCCCGCGGGAAAGAACCCCGCGCCCGAAAGTTTCACTATACCGGTTCCCGTGACGAGGTGCGGATGTCCGCGGCCCTCCAAGCGGTGAAAGAACTGTTACAACTCTTTGATTGTACCTGAAACAGGGTGTTGACATTTTTTTAAGGATTATACTATTATCAATGCAATAAAGTATGATAATCCTTTTATAAATGAAAAACGACGCATATCTGACAGGAAAAGAATACCTTTGAAATCATGGGGTTATCTCATTTTTCTCGTTTTGTTCCTCCGTGAACTAAAATAATTGTATAACAGGTGGTTTGATCCATGGCAGTAGTAAGAAAGAGCCGAAAATCAGAAACAACAGAACATGAAGAGGGCTATACTCCCGATGATCCGATACCGGCGGAAGCGGAAACGGATCAGCAGGATAGCGACGGGGCCGCGAATTGGGATTTTTCCCTTTCCCAGGAAGAAACAAAAGAAGAAGGAAAAGAAGAGGATGCGCTTGACGAAGAATCCGGCGAGCGGTCTAACGGGAAAGCGGTCGTGGTACGGGCCAAAGCCAGAAAGACTTCGGGCCTCAAGGGAGGCCGGTGGGATACGGGCAGTAACGGCGAAACCGGAAACGGGGAAGAGCCGCTTCCTAACGAGGGGGCGTCCGCAAGTTCCGGTCGCGGACGCGGACGCGCCTATAACCGCACTAATCAAAGCGTGACGCCCGTCCCCCCTGAATCCGGCCCCCTGCCCGCGTTACCCAAAAACCTCCCGTCTATGCCGGATATTTACGGAAAACCGGAGCCCCGGGTGGATCAGGATAATAACAAACCGCGCCTCTGTATCAACGAGCTCATCCGGCTTAACATGATAGACCTGCGGGAGCTGGCTACTTGTTACAGTGTCTCTCACGAAGACATGGTGGCTTTAAAAAAACAGGAAATCGTCTTCGCTATCCTCAAGGCCCATACCGAGCGGGGAGGCATTATCTACGCCTACGGGTCCCTTGAGATTCTGCCGGATAGTTACGGGTTTCTACGAAGCCCGCAAAACTCCTATCTTCCCGGGCCGGACGATATTTACATAAGCCCCAGCCAAATCCGGCTCTTCGCCCTAAAAACCGGCGATACGGTCTACGGTCAAATCCGCAGCCCCAAAGAGGGGGAGCGTTTCTTTGCCATGCTCCGGGTGGAAACCGTGAATTACGACGATCCCACCGTAGCGCAGAACCGGATTCCCTTTGACAACCTTACGCCGCTGTATCCGAACCACAAGCTAAACCTTGAGAGTGTTACGGAAGATATTTCCACGCGGATTATCAATCTTTTCTGTCCCATCGGTAAGGGTCAGCGGGCACTCATTGTGGCGCCGCCCAGAACCGGCAAAACCATTATGATGCAGAGAATCGCCAACGCCATCACCAAAAACCATCCTGAAGTGTATCTTATCGTGCTTCTTATTGACGAGCGTCCTGAGGAAGTAACCGACATGGAGCGGACGGTCCGGGCGGAGGTTATATCGTCAACCTTTGACGAGCAGGCGTCGCGGCACGTACAGGTAACGGAGATGGCGCTGGAGAAGGCCAAGCGTCTGGTTGAACACAAGAAAGACGTGGTTATTCTCTTGGACTCTATCACCCGTCTCGCCAGAGCCTATAACCAAACGGTGCCGACTTCAGGAAAAATACTCTCAGGCGGGGTGGACTCCAACGCTCTCCATAAACCGAAGCGGTTTTTCGGAGCTGCCCGAAACATCGAGGAAGGGGGCAGTCTCACGATTATTTCCACCGCCCTGGTTGAAACCGGCAGCCGCATGGACGAAGTTATCTTTGAGGAGTTCAAAGGCACCGGCAATTTGGAAATCGATCTGGATCGCAGACTTTCCGACAGGCGGCTCTTTCCGGCTATCAATATCAAGAAGTCCGGCACCCGCAAAGAGGAACTGCTCCTTACCGAAGAGGAAATGCAGAAAATCTGGGTTTTAAGAAAGGTCATTAGCCCTATGGAAGATGTGGAAGTCATTGAGCTGCTGATTGACAGAATGAAAAAAAGCAAGAACAATGAAGCGTTTCTTAGATCCATGAATACCGGAAGCGCCGGCATGGATTGAGCGCACCGAGCGCTACACCCAACACACAGAGAAGGAGCGTTTTAATGAAAGCAAAGATTCATCCCAAGTATGAATTAACCAAGATAACCTGCGCCTGCGGGAATGTAATCGAAACCCGTTCAACCGCCAGGGACATCAAAGTCGAAATCTGTTCGGCGTGTCATCCGTTTTTTACCGGCAAACAGAAGCTGGTGGACACGGCAGGCCGAATCGAACGGTTCCGCAAAAAGTACAACATCAAAGAGTAGCCGCAGCCTTTACGGGGTATGCCGCATGATTTCTTTGGGGCGCCGCTCTCGTTTCATTGGCATAAAGGGCAGCACGGTTAATCCCCAAAAAGCAGACTGTCTGTTATAGCATTGGAGATTTACGGTAACGGTATGAATATCACGCGCCTCATTGTTTTTATTATGCTATGCGGCGCCTGTGCCCTCATAAAGGCGCAGGACTTTGATTTTAATCTTGATAAGGGCGTAACCGTTGAAAGCTCCTATCTACAGGAATCGGTGGATCTCATGCTCATTCGGGAACAGAGCAGATCGGAAAGCCGGGACCTCAAACTTTCCGCACTGTCCAATATCGAAGGGGCCATCAATCGAGGCGTTAAAAGCGGCGAGGTTTTGAGTGCGCTGGAATACCTTGCGCTGGAGGGAATCGTCAATAAAACGGCTTATCGGAACCGTGCGGCCTATCCTGATGTGCGAAGTAAAGCCGCGCTGTACCTTGGGGTCTTAGGCGGGCCCGAGGCAAAGAGGGTGCTTCTCAAAATGGCCTACGCGGAATATGAAACAATCGTTCTTACGCAAGTAGTCGCGGCGCTCAAAACAATAGGGATTAGTGAAAACGATGAAAACAACAAAAGTCAAGAAAGCGTGGATGCGATAACCAAGATACTGTATCACTCGGACCTGTTCTCGCCGGATAATCTCCTGGCGCTTTCAGGCTTGGAAGCCTATGAAACCTTTGCGGCCCGGAACAACTGGAAACTCGACCTGCGCTCTGTTTTTGTTATCTCCCAAATCAGTCAGGGACGCTATCACGGAACAGTCCGCCTGCGGGCAAAAGCCCTGTTAACCCAAATGCGTACCTATCAACGGGAATCGGAGCGTTAAGCATCTCAAGATCAGCTTTCAAAAAGTACCGGCGATCGGACTTGAACCGATATGACCTTGCGGTCAGTAGATTTTGAGTCTACCGTGTCTGCCATTTCACCACGCCGGCATTGTTACCTTGTATTGTAAGTATTCTAACAAAAAAGTTTGCGGCATTCAAGATAGAATCGCTTGTCCAGCGCTTCTCCCATGGAAAAACTTTTTCGCGGAAGCGGACCGCCTGTTGCGACGGTTTTAAAAAGACCGTCTTTCTCAACCGGCGGAAGGAGTATACCCACGCCGCGTTTTTCCTTGTTACCTGCCGCCGTTTCGTACAGGGCCTCCCGGCCATGAATATAATCAACCGCATATATTGGTTTTTCGGACACAAAAGCGTCTAAGAGGGGCTGAAGATAATGAGTAACAAGCCCTTGGGCATCTGTCTCGATCAATATGCGCTCCGTGTTGGCAATGAGGCCGAGTCGCGTTTTTGCCGCTCCTCTGTCCCGAACCAGATCAACAATATCCTCCCCGTCTCCCGTGACGCGGCAGGTGAACCCCGGTAGTTTCGATAAAAGCGTCGTGATTTCCGCCATGTCTGCACCTAAGACGAGGCGATGGATAGGCTCGAACCTGAGTGCCGGATCATAGAGGTTTTTTATCTCAACCAGCGCGTAACGGCAGGGATGCTCCATTATTCCTGTTGCTCCTCCGCGGGTGCGCTTATATTCTTCCCATACTGCCTTGGCACTTGCTAGAGAGTGGTTTCCGTCTCCCACAGCATAGAGAAACGGCGGCGCACCGTAACGGGACACGGCTTGTTCAGCCAGAGCCTCAAGCTGTTCCGCTAAATAGGTCCAGTCAGATTCCTGATCCAAGAGCCATCCCTCGATTGTTCCTGCCTCTGGCGCAAGAGATGTTTTATACACTGGCGTAGTCGCCAGTGTCCGCTGTTTCAAACCGCCTAGGATCCTATTTTTTTCATCCTCAATAAGAAGAAGTACATGTGAAGTTTCCAAAGCCGCGCCGCGCCTTATTGCCATGCGTGGAGGCAGACGTTCCGGTACGGTTTCCTCTGTAGCCCGTGCCGGAAGGGACGTATCTTTTCTCCAGTCATACTGCTCCAAATCAAGTGCTGCCACAAGACCCTGACTGCGCTGTCCGGTCGCGCTCTGCCGCTCCACATAGATCAGTCCCTGTTTGGATGTCTCGAAAATTTCGTTTTTGATATAGGCGTTCATTGTTTGATGGATGGCTTGTATTCGGTCGTCTGCCTCTTTGTCTCCGATATACACTTCGGGAAAAATAAGGTTCAGCGTGGAGGGTGCGTTTCCCACAAAATCCGCCATTTTTTTCCAAAACGTCCGATCGTGGGTAAACTGGTCACAAGCAATAATGGCCCATTTATGCATATCTACCATTGATTTAGGCAATAACATTTCAGGAACCGCGATGCCTAATACCGCCAGTCGTTGATATACATCCTCCCTGAACATTTTTTGAACATCCTTTGGTGTGGTTTTGCACGGAGAGAGAGGGATTCGAACCCTCGGTGCCCTTCCGGGCACACACGACTTCCAATCGTGCACCTTCGGCCGCTCGGTCATCTCTCCTTAAAAAAACAAAAAAACAGTCGGAGAGAGAGGGATTCGAACCCTCGGAACCCATGCGGGTTCAACGGTTTTCGAGACCGCCCGATTCAACCGCTCTCGCATCTCTCCATCGTTTGAGGCTGAGAGGATTCGAACCTCCGACCTTCAGATCCGCAATCTGATGCTCTATCCATCTGAGCTACAACCTCGTTACGGAGCAGGGGGGATTCGAACCCCCGGTACCCTTTAGGGGTACAACTCCTTAGCAGGGAGCCCGATTCGACCGCTCTCGCACCGCTCCTAGAGTTTTAACAAGACTAACGCGCCGCCGACGCGGAGCAGGGGGGATTCGAACCCCCGGTACCTTACAGCACAACGGTTTTCAAGACCGCCTCCTTCAACCGCTCGGACACCGCTCCAAAATAATTCTATTGTCAGCTATCCCTTCTCTCAAGGCGTGAGGGTTTGAGGCTCTCTTTTAAGGCGTGTTTCCCAAAACTGCTACTTCCTTCCCGCTCTTTTCTCTATACTAAGCGGGTTTTCCTATGGCAGTTTCACTCTCATTACCGACCCAAAGCCACTCTATTCATAGATGTTACATTCCTACACCGTGCGGGTAGATTGTTACATACTTTTATAGTACCCTATATTTATCTAAAGGTCAAGGTCTTTCTAATCTATTCTTTACTGCTTGGTACCTTATCCACAGCCCTAAAATATTTTCTGAAAAATTTTACAACGATTTTGATAATAACTCATTAAGGCCGACACGTCAAGATTCTATCCAGTTCACTGTAAAACCTTTTAGGGAGGTAATTCACAAGGTATGGATGGGGGTATAAGACCGGTTTCAGGGACCCTCGATTTAGACGCGCCGGCACGGTCCCCGCGTTGTGTCTTTTTTGCGTACTTACTGGCGCGAGCGGGCTAGTTCGCGGTTTAGATCCCGCTCTCGAATAGCCGCCCGTTTGTCATACACTTTCTTGCCCTTACAAAGCCCTAATTCCACCTTCACCCTGCTTTTCTTAAAATAAAAAGAAAGCGGTACCAATGTGTACCCTTTGGCCTCCACCTTCCTCCCGATACGTTTTATCTCCTGCTTATGCAGAAGGAGCCGCTTTTTCCGATCAGGATCGTGGTTAAAAAGGGAGGAAAAGGGATTCTCCGCCACGTGGAGGGAACGGAGCCATATCTCTCCGCCTACCACCTCGGCCCAGGCATCTGGAAACGAAATTTTCCCGTCCCGAAACGACTTTATTTCCGTGCCTAAAAGCTCAACACCGCATTCATAGGTCTCATCCACCGCGTAATCATACCGCGCCCTGCGGTTTACCCCGATGATTTTCACCCCTTCACTCATGGAGAACCCTCCTGCTGCTCCTGCGTGTTTGGAACCAGTACCGGACGGAAAGACCCGAAGGAGGAACAGGTTTCCGGCGGTAGGGATCCTCTGGCTTCCCCGCTGTCCGCAAGCCACCCGCTCCCGCGAACTAACCGCTCAGGAGAGCCTATGGCGCTGATAATGTCCGCGTCAGCCGGTAGAAAATTGTTGGGCGCGTAGGGATCTTCGCACCATTCCCAAAGTTCGCTGTCCGAGAACAAGGTGGCGGCTTTGGCCGCGTATTCCCATTCCGCTTCTGTGGGCAGTCGAATCTCTGCCGCCATGTTAGGAGGCAAAAGGCTCGTGAGCCACCGACAGTAGGCCCGCGCCGCGTACCATGAGACGCCTGAAATCGCGGAAGATGCCGCCGGCGCGAGATAATCCTCAGTAACCAAGCCCTGAGCCGCCAAATCCCTGCTGTTTTCCCCGCTCCACGTCGGGTTTTCCCGCAGAAAAGCCTCCCATGCGGCAACCGTAACCGCGCTTTCCGCAATACTGAACGGATGTATGGCCACCTCCACCAGAATATTCCCGCCTAAAACAAGGGTTCCGCCTGCGATTTCCCGAAAGGTAAGCTGTCCCACGCTCATGGCGCCTCCCAAACGAGGGGACAGGGACTCGCTTTGCGCCCGGCGGCTTGACGCGGCGGCGCGCTGTCTGGCATACCAAGACGAACCGGTCAGAGCAGCCGCGGTTTCAGAGCCGACCATATCCGCCAGCCACAGGGCCGTCTCTGGGGTCTTGGAGAGATAGGCTAAAACCTCTTCGAGAGAATACAGCGCGCTTACCGGCGACGGGGAGAGACCCTGATTATCAACGAGATGTTTCGCCCGAATAAGGTCACGCAGTCCCGCTCTGGTGGCGGTAAACCGCGCAGCGCCTTTCAGTATCCGGTCAAGGGCCGCCGTATCACCCTGGCCGGAACGGTAGGCGCCTTCAGAGAGGATCTGGGGAATCTGATAGGCGGCGGTGGGCTCTCCGGTAAAAGACCATGCCGCGTACTCGGCGGCGCTCCAGAGGAGGCCCGAACCGGCGGCGGCCTCTGTAAGGGTCTTGCGCAGGGGCTTTTTAAGGGGGAATAAAAGGGAACCGAAGAGTCTGCCGCCGACCTCCGCGGTCTCCTCATGCGGCGCAAACCCGGGCAGAACCAGGGTAAGCCGGTGCGTTCCTTTCGGTACGAATACCTCGCACGGCGTCGTTCCCCAGTACACACCGTCAATCCGCGCCGCGGCGCCGGAAGGCTCGGAATTTAAGACCAGCACCGCGCCGGGGTTGGCAAGCCCCGGATAGACCAGGGTAAAAAAGAGAATCCCCGCGCATACCGCGCCATAGAGGGCCGCAAGATATACCCCGGGCCGGATGCCGAAGAGAGGTTTCAAAGATACATGGTCTTCAGGAAGGGTTTCGCGCTTTTTTTTTTCAAACATAGCGCCAGTATAGCTGCGCTGTTCTATCTTGTCAATGACGGCGCTTCATGGTAGGTTTTCTAATAGGTTTGGTTTATCTTAATGGCAGAAAATACAGTAAAGAACAACAGTGAAAAGACGGACATATTCGACCGTCTTCAGGCCGTTACCGAGTGGTATCTTACGAGGCGCAAACGGATTCGGCGGATTAAAAAAGAAAAGCAGCAGGCGAAAAATCCCGTACTTGACTGGCTTGAGGCGTTTATATGGGCCGCCGGCATGGTGCTTCTCATCAATCAATACCTGTTTCAGGCGTATCAGATTCCTTCCGGCTCTATGATCGACGCTCTCCTCATCGGGGATAGAGTGTTTGTTAATAAAATCATCTTCGGGCCGGAACTCCTTCCGGGGGTTGGGAAGCTCCCCAGCCCCGTTAAGCCCCGCCGGAACAACGTGATCATCTTTGAAAATCCGTCCTATAGCTCTCTGGGGCCGGCGTTTGATATTGCCCAGCGGATTATCTATATGCTGACCCTCTCGATTATTGACATTGATCGGGACGAAGACGGGCAGCCCAAGGCGCATTTTCTTATCAAACGGGCTGTGGGCTGGGGCGGGGATCAGATTACCCAAGAACAGGGGGAGCTTAACGTGCGGTTTTCCGGTGAAACCCGCTGGGTGGCGGAACGGGATTTTAACGAGGGACGGGGATTCGGGCATCGGATAAGCCGCATCATGGAGCAGGACGGGTATCCGGCGCTGGAGGCCAGGGGCAAAATCATGGCGTACCGCGAACTGGGGCTGGCGCCGCCGGCCCTTTTGGAAAGCGCCGCGGCCCCGGTGAACGCCATGCGCTATCCCGACCTCTACGCCTATGACCGCGCCCGCCTTGAGGTGCTTCGGGCTGTCCAGCCGCAGAAAAACCAATACCGCGCCATTTACCACGCCCGCTACGCACGAGGCTGGTATGTGCCGGAAGGACGGATTCTGCCCCTTGGGGACAATCGGGACAACTCCAGAGACGGGCGGTACTTCGGCCCCATAAAGGAATCCAAAGTGCTTGGCAAAGGCTTTATTATTTACTGGCCCCTGGGTCGGCTTGGTCCCATACGGTAGGGTAGGTTTTATATTTTATGGCACCTGCCCCATGCCTAAAGCCGGATAAAAAATATTTAAGGGAAAAATATGCTGGAACGATGGCGCAAACGAACTTATTCGTCATATAAAGATCAAAAAAACAAACGGCACCGGGTACGGTGGGTCCTTCTCGGTTTTCTGGGGTTTTACGGGACCTATACTTTTCTTGCCGCCTTTGCTTTCTCCACCTATGTCTTGCAGAACAACGCCATGCAGCCCAACCTTCGTGTGGGGGACCGGTTTATCTGTTCTTCCTATACTTTATACCGGATGGTGTCTCCCTGGCTTAACGCGGTTCCGCCGGTTCATCGGGGAAATGTGGTGGTGGTGGATATGTCCCTCAAAGAGAAGCGGAACGCGGTGAACACGCTACTCAACAGCCTGGTGCGGTTTTTCACGGCCCAGCAGGTTGGTATCGAATCCCAAGGGGGACAGCGCTACATCAAACGGATTATCGGGCTGCCGGGGGATGAGATCAGTATGACCAAGTATGTGTTTCGGGTTAAGCCGCAGGACGGGTCCCACACGCTTACCGAGTTTGAGCTTTGGGAGAAGCCCTACGACGTCATCATTCCTCATCAGGTTCCGGCGCTGTGGGATGATTCCATACCGTTCTCCGGCAATATCGAGCCGTTTGTACTGGGAGAGGGAGAATGTTTCGTGGTTTCCGACGACCGGAGCAACACCAATGACTCCCGAACATGGGGCCCCATACCGGTAGACTATATCCTTGGCAAAGCCCTCTTCCGCTACTGGCCGGTTACCCGTTTCAGCCGCCCCTAACCTGCCGGCGGGTTTTAAGCGGCTTCCCGCCTCGCGCTTCGAAGTAGTCACCGCCCCGAACAACGCGCCACAACGCGCCGATTGTAAACCACCGCCGGTTGCGCGAGAGCAAAGCCGCGCCTTAGCTGTGTAAGACCGCTCAACGGGCTAGGAGTCGCGCCACTTGCAAACAACAGGCGGCCAGGCTTAAACCCGCCGGAGGCGGGCGGTTTACCACGCGGCGGCCTGTGCGGGGCTTAAGATGCGTACACGGTCTCCGGTCTGCTCAATCACATAGAGTCCGTTTTGCAGGGCGTACTCCCGCGCCTTTTCTTCAATCATGGCGCCGGCTATGGCGCTGGAATACCGCCGCGTATCCTGACAGGTAGTGCCGTACTCCCGCATGATTCTCATGCGCCTGAGATGTCCTTTCACGTCCGCATAGGTAAACAGCGATTTTACCTCCACCACCATCGCGCATTCGTCGTTCTCAAGGAACAGGTCGATTTCCGCGAGAATCCTTCCGGACGGGTCTTTTATGCTGTGGTTACGGGAGATACGGATGAACCGGCAGCCCAGTTCCTCGAACTTCTCCAGAATGTTGGACGCTGCCAGGTGTTCGATAAGCTGACCGATACGGCTGCCAAGCTTGCTGATTTTACGGTCGGTTTCTTTGAACCGACGGTCGGTTTCCTTGAACTGCTCGGCGATCTCCTTGAACTTTTCATCAGTTTCCTTGAACTTCCGGTCGGTTTCTTTGAACTGCTCGTCAGTCTCTTTGAACCGACGGTCGGTTTCTTTGGACTGTTCGGCGATCTCCTTGAACTGCTCGTCGGTCTCCTTGAACTTCTCGTCGGTTTCCTTGAACCGACGGTCGGTTTCCTTGAACTTCTCGTCGGTCTCTTTGAACTTGTCATCGGTTTCCTTGAACTTATCGTCGGTCTCTTTGAACTTTTCATCGGTTTCCTTGAACTTCTCGTCGGTCTCCTTGAACTTTTCATCGGTTTCCTTGAACCGACGGTCGGTTTCTTTGGACTGCTCGGCGATCTCCTTGAACTTCTCGTCGGTTTCCTTGAACCGACGGTCGGTTTCTTTGAACTGCTCGTCAGTCTCTTTGAACCGACGGTCGGTTTCTTTGAACTGTTCGTCAGTCTCTTTGAACCGACGGTCGGTTTCTTTGGACTGCTCGGCGATCTCCTTGAACTTCCGGTCGGTTTCGAGGGACATCTCTTTGAAAAGCTGCTTAAGCTCTTGAAGTTCC
Organism: Spirochaetaceae bacterium; assembly: GCA_031279895.1. Lineage (GTDB taxonomy): Bacteria > Spirochaetota > Spirochaetia > Treponematales > Breznakiellaceae > JAITHW01. Next base: position 2,200 of record JAITHR010000014.1, on the reverse strand, counting down.
CGGTCGCTTTCCTTTCTTTGAAGCGCCGTCTCTTTGACGATGCGCTTAATCTCTTGGAGATCCTGATCCGTTTCCTGGGATTTCCGGCTCATCTCTTTCTGTTGCAGCGCCGTTTCCTGCAAGACGGCCATAATCTCGTCAAACGAAAGTAATCTTCTGTCATTCGGATCCGGCATAATCGCCTCCTTACCTATACTTACAATTGCGTATGCCACGCACAGGTTTTCTCTTTTTCTGTTCTTTACTCTCTTTACCCTCTTTACCCTAGGGAAACCCGCCCGCGCAGGCCGGCCTGTTTCCCGCCGGATCCCTGCGCCCTAAGAAAAAAGGAGAAAAAGAAAAACTGATGGGGGAGTCGGGCAAGTGGGATTTGAACCCACGGCCTCTTGGTCCCGAACCAAGCGCGCTACCCCTGCGCTACTGCCCGTAGTATATCATTACTTTATAGTATACCGCCTTCCGTGTCAACCAAGGCTCACGCATCTTTTCTTATCTTTTCTTTTTTTAAGACGCCGCCGCGCCGGAGTGAACCATTCCGGGCTATACCGCGGCGCCGGTTCGGAGTATCATAGCCTATGGAACAATCACGGTGTCCCTGGTGCCTTGGGGACGAGGAATATATACGGTACCATGATGACGAGTGGGGCGTCCCTCTTTGGGAGGACCGCGCGCTTTTTGAGATGCTCGTCCTGGAGGGTGCGCAGGCCGGTCTTTCATGGCTGACTGTTTTGCGCCGGCGCGGTTCGTATCGTGCGGCGTTTGACCTTATGGAACCGGAGAAAATAGCGCGGTACGGGGACGGGGATATTGCCCGCCTTATGCGGAACACCGGTATCATCCGCAACGAACGGAAGATACGGTCGGCCATCGGGAACGCCCGAAGTTTTCTTTCCCTGCGGGACCGGCACGGCTCTTTTTCCCGCTGGCTTTGGGACCGGGTGGACGGGGAGCCGGTCATCAACCTGCCCCGCACGACTGCCGACATCCCTTCTTCCACGCCCCTTTCGGCGCGGATTTCTCAGGAGATGCGGCGCCGGGGCTTTTCTTTCGTGGGGCCGACGATTATGTATGCGTTTATGCAGGCTGTCGGCATGGTGAACGACCACCTTGTTACCTGCTGCCGCGCCCGCGGCGCCCGCGGTACGGAGGAACGCGCCCATGCCTGAACGGAAACCGGAAGACCTTACCGGCATGGAGCCGGACGCCGCAAGGGATTATATCATCGGGCATATCGCGGCGCTGAAAGGCATCGAGGCGCAGGCCGCCGCAGCAGAAGCGGACCTTGCCAAGTGGGTGTCCCGCGTGTCCCTTGCCCGCTCGAAGGGCATGGAGGATTTGGCGCTTCAGGCCGAGCGGGAAGCGGAAGCCCGCAAAGCGCGTGTGGAAATCCTTGACGCGGAGCGGCGGGATCTGGCCGAGCGGATAGGGGTCATGCGGCGCCAGATCCCCGGCCTGGCCGCCCGATCGCGGAGCATCGACCCGTATCTTCTTGCGGAGGAGCTTGCCCAAGCCGCGGGCTATCTTTCATCAGAAGAGGCCGACCGGGAACGCCGGTTCAGAGAACTTGACCGGCCAGACGGCCAGACGCCATCCAAGACCGGCGACCCGTCTCCGACGGTTCTCTAAGCCCGCCGGCGGCGGAGGCACAAAACTTCCTACCACGCGCCTGTATGCGGGCGCCTGTATGCGGGCAGCGACTGCTTAGAGCCGCGCCACATGACGCTTTTGGAACAGCCGCCGTCTCCGCAGCCTCCGGCTGTTTCAAAAGCTTCCTGCGGAGCGCCTGTAACCAGTCTTTGTCCGCTTAGAGCCGCTCTGTAGCCACCGGTGTCTGGAGTTTTACGGCAAAACATTACTGTTCTGCGATAAAACAGTGCTGTTCTGCGGCAAAACAGTGCTGTTTAGAGGTAAAACTCTGATGTTCCGGGGTAAAACATTGATGTTTAGAAACAAAACATTGATGTTCCGGGACAAAACATTGATGTTTCAAGACAAAACATTGATGTTTCAAGACAAAACATTGATTTTTTACTGCAAAAAATTGATGTTTTTTGATAAAACATTTATGTTTTTTTTCCAAACTTTGATGTATTTCTGAAAAACTATGATGTTTTCTGGCAAAACATTGATGTTTTACGGCAAAACATTGATGTTTATCGGCAAAACATTGATGTTCTGAGGCAAAACATTGATGTTCTGA
>JAITHR010000242.1 GCA_031279895.1 Spirochaetaceae bacterium | reverse complement strand
TCGGGGTGGTCGTAGCCCTCCTGTACCTTCACGGTGCTATGCCCGAACGCCTCCCGCGCGAATTCGCGGTCAATGTCTATGGTCCGCGTTACCGCCGTATGCCGAAGACAGTATCGGGTGCGCCCCCGCTCCGGTACTCCGGCGCGTTTAAGCGCCGCCCGGAACCGCCGCCTGCCGGCCTTCGTCCCCTCAATTAACACACCCTCGTAAATGTGTTTCACAATGGGAAACCCGCCCCATCGCTCGGAATAGTCATCCCACCGCCACGCGACAGCCTCGGACGGGCGGCAGCCGGTATCCCGCAATGCCAACCCCCACGCAAAGTAGCGCAGGGAACCCCAGACCCGCACGCCCTCCTCTATACTTGTCGGATACAGCGCCGCCAGCTCTGCTTTGGTAAACGGCTCCCGCTCTTTAGGCTCCACATGAAACCGTTCCACATCGCTTACGGGGTTGCGAGGCAAAACGCCTTTGCTGACCCATGGCCTGAGTATCTCTTTAAGAGCATAGATAACTTTATTTTTGGAATCCGCCGAGAGGTTTTCTAGGGAGAGTGCGAAATTCTCGCAGACGAAGGTAGTAATATCGTTTATTTTGAAGTGTTTGAAGTAGGGCAGGATGTGGTTATTGAGAAAGCCTCTTTTGTTACGGTAGAAGGCCGGCCGGTATTTTTTCCCTTTTTGCTCTTTTTGTTGGAAGTACGGTCCGCCAATATCAAAGAAGCCGGCGGCAATTTTTTGGAAGGTAGGGTATTCCTTGTTGCCGGTATTTTTGTGAAGCGCCTCGTTCTCCTTAGCCCATAAGATAGCCCTTTCCCTGTCTTTTTCCCGATTGGAGAAGGGGGTAAGTATCCATTTATTGTTAGCCCAGGCGTAGCAGATCTGGAATTTGCCAGCGTCTTGGCGCCACGAGCAGCGTATTTCTTTTTTGGCGTTTCCCATAAAAGGCCTCCTGTATTTCTGTTAATGTATTAACATTTTCTATAAACAGTTTTCAAAACCGGTTTATAATTCATTATTATACATATAAATACAAAAATATCTACACGTCCGCGACGGGAATACTTCCCGCCAAAACAGGGAGACTTCCCGCCACGACGCGGGCTTGCACCCGTGGGGCAAAGGTGCGGAATTCCAAAGCGGGGCGGCGTGGCGCCGAAGCGGGGCTGTTTGCGTACCTGCCTCCGGCGGCTGGGGGAACCAGTTCCCCCAGACCCCCCACTGCGGCTTCATGCGTCGCGCCCCGACCAACGCCCCGCCCCTTACTGCGCACAACAACGCAACGCTCCCGAACCGTCGGAGGCTGCGCGAAGCGTAGCCGCGCCTGGGCTGTGCAAGCCCGCTCAACGGACAGGGTGTTGCACCAATTTGAAACAACAGGCGGCCATGCTAGAACAGCCGGAGGCTGAGGGGATAAGCGCGTGATCGTAACCGGCTTCAAGGAGGATGTCCCGCGCCGTTTCGTAATGGCCGCCCAGGTGTTCGGCGCGGTGGGCGTCAGCGGTAACCGTTACCGGCACCCCCCGCGCCTTTAATGTCCGCAGTATCGAAAGGCCCGGATAGGGTTCCGGTATACCGTAGCGTATCATGCCGCCGGTATTCACCTCCGCCACGATACCGGCGCGTCCCAAGAGGTCCGCGGCCTCGTCAATCAGGCGAAGCAGGCGGGCGCCGGGCTCCCGCGGACGGGCGTTCTTCTTTATTAAATCGATATGCCCCAGAATGTCAAAGCCGCCGGCGCGTATCATGGCGCACACCGCGCCCCAATAGGCCGCGGCAAGCGCGTCCTCGTCGCCGCCGAACCCCTCCGCAAGACCGCGGGCGTATTCCGCGGGGGAACCGTCCACGGTAAACGGCTCCCCCGCAGGGGGTACGAGATAATGCACCGAGCCGATACGGTAATCCAGATCGAGTTCCCGTATATCCCTGTCCGCAGGGCCGACAAGCCCTTCAACGTAGTCAACCTCAAGCCCCAGAAAAACCGCGAGCTTCCCCTCCCAGCGGCGCCGCGCCGCACGCACCGCGTCCATGTACTCCCCAAGCCGGTCTTCTTCCAGATGCCAGTCCGACGCGAAACCGGTCTTCCGGCGTATCGGCGCGTGGGCGCTGAAACCGAGCGCCGCGAAGTTCCTGTCGCCGGCAACGCGGCAGAACGTCTCGATGTCGTCATGGCCGTCGCAAAAGACGGTGTGGGTATGCAAACAGGCGTATTTCATGGTGAAAGACGGGGCAGGATGTAATCCCAGACCGCGTAAAGCACGGGGTTCATGTTTACTTCGTCTGCGGTAACGGCCACGACCGCCTCTTCTCCGGGCATGACTACCACGAACTGGCCGTTTTTGCCGTCAGCGCGGTAGGCTCCGTGCCGGCATATCCAGAAGTGGTACCCGTATCCCAGATCGTAATCCGGCTTTCCGGTTTCTGGAAGCAGCGGGTTCCGCGTGGGTATCTGGGTTCTCGTGGCCCGGTCTATCCAGCGGGAAGAGACGATCTCCCGCCCTTTCCAGACCCCCCGCTGGAGGAGTAGCTGGCCGAAACGGGCGAGGCTGCCGGTGGAAAGTTCAAGGCCCGTGGCCCCCAGGGTGAACCCGTCGCCGCTCTCCGGCCACAGCGGGTCGGGAATGTCCAGCCGGCGGAAAAGCCGCTCCACAAGCAGGTCGCGGGTTTTCATGCCGGTCGCTCTGGTTATTGCCGCGGAAAGGAGAAAGGTGCAGGCGTTATCGTAGGTAAAAACGGTTCCCGGTTCGTCATGTAGGTCGTGGGACAGCGCCTCCCTGACGCTCGACGGTCTCGTGAACTCCCGATGGCCGCGGGTCATGGTAAGGAGGTGCCGTATGGTAAGGGATCGCAGACGGGCGCCGGCAGGCTTCGGAGCAAAGTCCGGGAACCGGTCAATCACTTTGTCGTCAAGGGCGAGGAGTCCGTCGTCAACGGCCATGCCCGCGGCAAGGGCGGTAAAACTTTTGCTTACGGAAAAGACGTTCCGCGCCGCATCCGGCGTCCAGCGGTACTCCCCTACGGTTTCCCCGCGCTGAAGCGCCGTAACGCCGTGAACCCGCAGCCCCAGCGCGTCCACCGCATCCGTATAGGCTCTTATATCCATGGGGTACAGTATAACCGGATTATTCCCGCAGGTACAGGCCGCGGGTCTCCGGTTTCCCTAGGGTCCCAGCGCGAGCGCGCTGGCGTAGGCGCCGGTGCCGGGCGCCGGAAGGTCGGTTTTCACCCCGTCCCGCCAGTAGCAGGCTTTCATGGCGCCGTCTTTATAGTAGCCCGCGGCGTACACCGCGTTTCGGGAGACCGCGACCGAAAGCGCGTAGGAGTCGGCGCCCGGGGCCGGAAGGTCGGTTTTCACCCCGTCCCGCCAGTAGCAGGCTTTCCGGTTGCCGTCGCTGTAGCACCCCGCGGCGTACACCGCGTTTTCAAAGACCGCGACCGAAACCGCCTGGGCGCTTGAGCCGGAGAAGGGGAGCTCGGTTTTCACCCCGTCCCGCCAGTAACAGGCGCCGTAGTCGTCCCCGCCTGCCGTATAGACCGCGCCTTCCGCCACGGCAAGGCTCCGGGCGCTGGCGTCGCTGAAAGCGTAGGAGTCAAGGTAGATAAGCTCCCCGTCTTTCCACACGCAGGCTTCGGAGCGCGGGTGGAACACCGCGTACCCCGCCGCGTAGACCGAGCCTCCGGCCACGGTAATGGCGTAGACTTCGGCACTTGAGCCGGCGTCCGCAAGGACCGCAATCTCCCCGTCTTTCCAGTAACACGCCTTCCAGACCCCGCCTTCCCTGTAGGACCCCGCGATATAGAGCGAGCCGTCCTCCGCCGCGGCCACCGCGTTGGCCCTGGCCGCGCTTCCTTTGGATGCGGACGACGGGAACCCCAGGGTTGTTTTCACCCCGTCTTTCCAGTAACACGCCTCGTTCTTGTCAAAGCCCGCCACATAGACCGACCCTGCCGCAAGCGCGATGCCGCTGGCGCGCCCGTCGTCTCCCGCGAGGGATATACGTTCCCCGTCTTTCCAGTAACACGCCTTCCAGACCCCGCCCTCCCTGTACGCGCCCGCGATATAGACCGACGCGGGCGTATCGGAAGCGCCGGCGGCGCCCTCAATGCCGGCGGCGCCCTCAATGTCGTCTTCGGCGCCCTCAATGGCGTCCGGCGCGTCGCTCTCAACGCCGGCAGCGGGGGCCGGCGCGGATTCCGCCGGAGCGCCGCCGGCGCAGGACGCGCACCACATACCCAGCACGAGGCAGAGTATCCCGTTCGCAACAGGCGGTATCAGTTTTACGAGTGGTGTCATAGAAATCTCCTTAATGGGTAGGGTTGACTAATGGTATAATCTGTAATGATACTACGATGACGATCATACCGCCTATTCGCGTTCGCCGCAAGGCGCGCGCGCCGGCGCGGACGTCTTTTGAAGGAGCGTTTTTATGAAGAAAGCCGGAGAATTGCTTGCGGCGTTTTTTGACGGCCAGGCGCTTGAGACGGCGCGGGGGTATGCGCGGCTTTTTAACGCATGGGAATCGGCGGTAACCGCCCAGAGTATTCCGGTCGCCGCGTCCCATTCCCGTATCGCGGCGCTGGTGCGGGGCGTTGCGCGTATCGAAACGGATCATCCCGGGTGGATACAGATCCTCCAGGCCAAACAGCGCCCGCTTTTGCGGGAGTTACAGCGCCGTTTTCCCGAATTGGACATCACCGGCCTTTCCTTCCGCTTAAGCCGGACCCCGCTGTGCCTGTCCGGTGAACCGGAACCGCCCCCGCTGCCTGAGACGGAACCGCCCCCCGATCTCCCGTGCGCGGCGCGGTACGAAACCATACGGGACGAAACCCTTAAAAAGATACTCCAAAAGCTGGAACACCACCTCAACACCCCGCCGGCGGCGGGTGGCACAGCAGGGCCGCCTGTTGTTTCCAAGTAGTGCAACCGTCTCCGACGGCTTCAGCATGGCCGCCCCGTCTCCGACGGTTTCAAACATGGCCGCCTGTTGTTTCCGAATAGTGCAACACCTTGTCCGGTTAGCAATCGATTGCTACTAAGGCGCGGCTACGCTTCGCGCCGGCAGCGCCGGAGGCACAGCAAGGCCGCCTGTTGCTTTAAATTGGTGCAACACCGTGTCCAGTCAGCAATCTGATTGCTAATCAGGCGCGGCTACGCTTCGCGCAGCCTCCGACGGTTTGCAAGCGGCGCGTTGTTGTGCGTTGTTCAGGGCAGCGCGTGGTACGCGGACAGTCGTGGTTCGGGGCGCGAGGCAGGAAGTCGCAGTGGGGGGGTTTGGGGGGTCTAGGACCCCCCAGCCGCCGTAGGCAGCTAAGCGGACAGTCGTTGTTTGTCGCGTTTCGCGGGAATCTTTTGTGCCGCCCGCCGCCGGCTGATCGGTGGGCTTATGGAACCGTCGGAGGCAGCGTCGGGCGGTAACTCCTTTTGGCCGTAAGCCTTAACCAGACCCTACCTAACCCGTCTGAAGTAATAGGCAATAAGATTTCCGCGACTCACATAAGCCCCAACGCCGGTATTCCTGTGGTTATTTAACATACTTACAGCCTGGTTGATAACTTCAGGCGGCGGCCGGTCGTCAGGGAAATCTCGGCAGGCCCGCTCATAGATATTTTGCGAAGTATCATAATCGTAATTCCCTTGGTCATTAGGGGATGGGCGCTGATCATACATCCGGTCGGCGTCTCTGTTATGTTGAGAGGCAAACAAGTTGAAATCAGCCATTGTTCCGTCATAATAGACCCCCCAATGCACCCATACCTTGTCGTCAGCGGGGCGTAGTTCTATCCTATCGCCGCTATAGGTAACAACTCCTCCTTCATAAAACATAAGGCTGCTGTTAGTGCAAGTCAGCGCGGTAATTGCCCCACTGGAGATTGTAAGCGTTCCGGTGCCGCTGTTTTCTCCGTTGATGTAAAGGGTGAAGGTTTGAGGCCCGTTGGCTGTGCTTGGAACTTGAATCTCAAGCAAGGAGCCGTTCCTGGTATTTCCCTGAAACCCCTTTACATGGGTCACCGGAATAATCCCGCCGTCGCTGTCGTCGCTGTCGCCGCTGTCGTCGCACCCGACAAAAATAGTTCCGAATACGAGCGCCGTTGCCAGTAATCCCGTCATACAAAAAGCCCTTTGCTTTCTATGTTTCATTTGGATACTCTCCTTAGTTAGGAAAAATCCCCGCCGTCTCCGCCGTCTCCGACGGCTTTAAACAGCGTCCCGCGCCGCGCCTCTCGGCAGTCAACGACCGCTTTGCCGCGCTTCGCAGGACGTTTATGAAACCGCCGGAGGCGGTTTTGCCCCCTGCGGGGGTTTTAAGTGCTTCCTGCGGCGAGAGAGTTTGCGGGTTTAGTCACAACCCTCACGCCGCGCCTCATCGCGCTTCGCAAACGCACGGGCGCAACGCAGGAAGCCGTTGGTTGGGGGTTTGGGGCAACCGAAGGGCTGCTCCCTTACGGGAAGTTCGCAAAAAAATACGCGAAATATGAAGCGCCGGTAAAAAAGCCCCCATCCTCTTCCCAAACCGCGCCGCCCGCGTGGTATGCGGGCCGGCGGGTTAGCCGTTTACCACGTTACAGATGGGCTCCCGGTTGCGAAATCTACCGAGACATCATTAGAGGCTGCGGGCGTATCTGTTATTAGTACCGAACTGCTTGCATAAATGTTTAATGTAAACGTCTCGGAATCGGTGCCTGTATACGGCTTAAACGAACTGTCAGCCGCATCAAAATGATATATTGGTATTACCGCTGAACCGCCTGCTATCTTAACCAGATTAGCTGAATTGTCGCCGTTTATACTAGCCGCGCCGATAATAGTATTACTATTATCGAAGTAGAAAGCCGCAATATATTTGCCGTTGTACGCTGCCGGTATACCGGTAACGGTCAAGGTATGGCCGCTGAAGCCGTCGCCGCCGTCGCCGCCGTCGCCGCACCCGACAAAAATAGTTCCGAATACCAGCGCTGCCGCCAGTAATCCTGCCATAAACAAAGCCCTTTGCTTCATTTGTTTCATTTGTATACCCTCCTTGTATGGTCGATATACTTAAAAGCCCCGCAGGTAACACAAACCGCGCCGGACAACGTCCGGTATTCTTGACAGATGTGGTTTTTGCCC
>JAITHR010000221.1 GCA_031279895.1 Spirochaetaceae bacterium | reverse complement strand
TCCCGAAACCCTCTCTCTTTTGGAAGACGTTATGGACGGCTACCTCCCGGACCTCAAAACCCTTGACGCGGAGGTAGGGCGGCGCCTTTTCAACGCGCCGGATTACCCGGAGGCCGCGGCGCGGGCAATCGAGCGGATGATAGGCGCGCGCCCTCTGGTTATCAAAAACGGCGTGCTGGTTTCAGGGGTCATTGTCCGCCACCTGGCGCTGCCCGGGCTGCTCCGGTCAACCGAAGCGGCGCTCCGCTGGTTTTCCCGGCACTGGCGGGACCGGGCGCTCCTTTCGGTGATGTCCCAGTACGCGCCGGTCCGGGACGCGCCGCCGTCCCGCGCCTTAAGCCGGCGGGAATACGAGCGGATAATAATCTGGCTGCGGGAGTTCGGGATAGAAGAGGGGTACTGTCAGGACTTGGCGCGGGATCAGGACTGGCTTCCCGACTTCACCCGTGAAAACCCCTTCCCCCCGGATTTCTCAACACCGGTCTGGCACTTTTCCGCCGCCGCCAGCGGCGGAGGCACATAAGCTTCCTGATATGCGCCTGTAAGCGGTCTTCGCGTACTTAGAGCCGCTTCGCAGGAAGCTTTTGGAACCGCCGCCGTCTCCGCAGCCTCCGGCTGTTTCATAAGCGTCGTGCCTTGCGCTTTTGCCGGAAGTCTCTCCGCCTTAGGGACAGGGCGGCGCGCTTTGGCGGGAAGTATTCCTGTTTCGGCAGGACGTGTCTCCAGGACGGAAATCCGAATTTCCAGGACGGAAATCCGGAATTCCAGGACGGAAATCCGAATTTCCAGGACGGAAATCCGAATTTCCAGGACGGAAATCCGAATTTCCAGGACGGAAATCCGGAATTCCAGGACGGAAATCCGGAATTCCAGGACGGAAATCCGAATTTCCAGGACGGAAATCCGGAATTCCAGGACGGAAATCCGAATTTCCAGGACGGAATTCCGAATTTCCAGGACGGAAATACCGGTGTATAACCGCCGGGGAGGGGGCGTAATCCTGTGAATACGGCGTAGTAAGTATAGATTAGTAAAGGATTTACCGCCGGAGGCTGCTACGCGCAACAACGCACGGCTCCCAAACCGCGACCGACGGCGCGAAGCGTAGCCGCGCCTGGTCTGTGCAAACCCGCTCACCGGACAGGGTGTTGCACCAATTTGAAACAACAGGCGGCCATGCCGGAACAGCCGGAGGCTGCGGCCATGCCGGAACCGTCGGAGACGGGCGGAGGCTGCGGGCGGAGGCTGTAGACGGCGGGGTGAAGATAGGTTAGAATAAAAACAAGGCGCAGTACGCCTGCGGGCGGCTGGGCGATCAATTACCGAAGGAGTTATGGTATGGCGTCAATATGGAATCCCACGTTGGAGACCCATGTAGCGAAAATTGATGAACAACATCAGGAACTATTTCGACAGGCGGACATTCTGGTGGACCCCGACAAGCATGGCCGCATCACGGATATGCTCAAATTCCTGGGAGAATATGTAATCCTGCACTTCCGGGACGAGCAGAACCTTCAGGAAAAAAGCAAGTATCCCAAATATGAGACCCACAAAAAATTCCACACCGAGTTTCTTGCCACTTTTAGAGAAATGAACCGGCAATACAGCGCGACCGGAGACAAGGAAATCGTAACCGCCATAAGCAATCTGGTGATTAACTGGCTCCGGGACCACATTATGGTGCATGACAAGGAATTCGCCGAATACTACCGGAAAAACACCTGACCGAAGCGCCGGCTTGGGAAACGACGGGGTACGCGCAGCCGCGTGTCCGGGTTATGACGCGGGAGGATTACGCCGGAGCCGCCGCGCTGTGGCGTTCCGCCTGCGAAGTGCGCCTGCGCGCGCTCGATGACTCGGAAGACGGCATAGCGCGGTTTCTGGCGCGTAATCCGCGCACCTGTTTTGTGGCAGAGCGCGGCGGCATTCTCGCAGGCGCCCTGTTAAGCGGCCATGACGGAAGGCGGGGTTTTATCTACCACGCGGCGGTGCGGGCGGAATACCGCAGTCAGGGACTGGGAAGCGCCCTCCTGTCCGCAGCGGAACAGGCGCTCCGGCGCGAGGGTATCCACAAAATCGCGCTTGCGGTCTGCAAGACTAATGCGGCGGGCAACCGTTTCTGGGAGAAACGCGGGTTTTTTGTGCGGGACGACCTTGTGTATCGGGACAAGAGCGTCAATGAAGAGAATAGCTAAGCGGGCCGCCTCCGGCGGTTCCATAAGCTTCCTGATACGCGGCTCTAAGCGGGCATTATCAGCTTAGAGGCGCGTCCCGCCGGCGGCAGGTGGCACAGCCTCCGGCTGTTTCAAAAGCGTCTTGCGGAGTGCGGCAAAGCGGGCGGGGACTGCTTAGAGGCGCGGCGTTGTTCGGGGCGCGGTAAGAGGCGGGGCGCACCACAACGCACAAACCGTCGGAGACGGCGCGAGAGCGTAGCCGCGCCTGGACTGTGCAAGCCTGCTCAACGGACACGGTGTTGCACCGCTTGGAAACACCAGGCGGCCATGTTTGAAACCGTCGGAGACGGGCAGGAGGCTGGTGGCGTAGGGAAAAGAAAAAAATTGTATGAAGGTATTGACGGATTGTATTATGGTTATTATATTTTGTATTAGTCTAATACGACAATGTATGAGCGGACAGCGGCAAAGGAGGCTTTATATGCGCGTTATTCACGCGGTTAATGTGGTGAAAGAGTACGCCCTCAACGGTATGGCGGTGCGGGCGCTGCGGGGCTTATCAATAAGCGTTGAGGGCGGCGAGTTCGCGGCCATCGCCGGGCCTTCCGGCAGCGGGAAGTCGACCTTCCTCCATCTGGCCGGATGCCTTGATACCCTCACAGGCGGCAGCCTTTCCATAGGCGGCTCCGACGTGGCGCGGCTTTCCAAGAAACAGCTCGCGCTCCTCCGGCGCCACAGCATAGGCTTTATCTTCCAGGCCTATAACCTCATCCCGGTACTCTCGGTCATGGAAAACGTCTGCTTCCCCCTGACCCTTCTGGGTACGCCGAAGAAAGAGGCGCGGGAACGGAGCCGTGCGGTCCTTGAAGAGGTGGGGCTTGGGGGCATGGAAAACCGCCGGCCAAAGGAAATGTCCGGCGGCCAGCAGCAGCGGGTCGCCATTGCCCGCGCCCTGGTGAAGAGACCGAGCCTCATCCTCGCGGACGAGCCGACAGCGAACCTCGATTCCGCGATAAGTCGGGAGATACTTGAGCTTATGCGCGTGCTGAACGAGAAGGAGGGAACCACCTTTCTCTTCTCTACCCACGACCCCCTGGTCATGGAGTTCGCCCGCCGGATCGTGCATATACGGGACGGGCGGATCGAGCGGGAGGAGGTGAAATAAATGGGAGCCGCCTTCGGAACCCTCTGCCGTATCGCCCTCCGCAACCTCGGCAGGCACAAGACAAAAACCGTTATTACCTGTTTCGCGGTTATGCTAAGCGTAACCCTTTTTATCTGGATGGAGTGCTGGCTTAAAGGCATGAACTCCGAGTCCCTCAGAAATATCGTGAACTACGAGACCGGCGCGGCGAAACTCCAGACGCGCCTCTATTTTGAAAAGAAAGACGAGATGCCCGCCTATGAAAACTTCGCCGGATGGGAGGAGTACGCCCGGATACTGGACCGCGCCGGATACCGTGCTGCCCCGCGCTACGTCTTTTCCGGCACCCTCTATTCGATGTTCGGTTCGGCGCCTCTGGTGGTGAACGGCATCGAGCCGGACATCGAGAAAAATACTCTGGCCTACCCCGCGTTTGTGGAGTTCGGGCGGTTTATCGAGCCCGGGGAGTTCGGCGCGGTGCTGGGGGCCATGACCGCGGACAAACTCAAGGTAGGTATCCCCACCCGCCCGCTTGCGGAGGAACTGGACGGCCTTGTGCGGGACGCCGGAGTAACGGAGGACGACCGGTCTTTCATCCGCGCCTGCTACGAGCCTGCGGAAAATAAAACGAAACCGAAAACCGGCGGGGAAAACCGGCGCCTGCGGGAGCGTTTCGCACTCCGGCGGAACCTTACGGACGAAGAAGAGGCGCGGCTCTGGAACCTCATTGACGAGACCGGTCGCAACGACGTGAAAATCGCCTCGGTGATAGACTACAAGATGGCGCCGGAGGCCATCCGTGGGGACAAGTGGGAAGCGGAGCTTTGGGAGCGCCTCTCAAGTGATGAAAAGGCGCTCCTAGCCGGCGCCTATGAGTACGACGGCCTTACCGACAAGTACCTCCTTGTCGCAGGCGAGCCCGGGACCCTTGACCGTGTGCTTGCCGCCATGGTGCGCGCGGACTTTTCCGGCGCCGTGCGCCATGTCAATCAGGTCGTCTCGCTTAAAGTGGTGGGGGTTATCAACTCGCCGGACCCGTCGAACAACTTCAACGTGGCCTCGGTGCCTCTGGCCGCGCTTCAGGGCGAAGAGGGGATGATGCTTGAGGGGCGGGTTACGGAGCTTATTATTCGGGAGAAGGACAAGGGGAGAGGGGGCGCGGGCATGACAAGCCCCCGCGAGACAAAGGAGGCCATCCGTGCGGCCCTGGACGCGGGCCTCGGGGCGCGGGGCGCGGCGCTGCCTCCCGAACTTGCGGTGTTCCCCTGGACCGACTACGTGAAGGACTACCTCTCCTACGCCAAGTACGAGTCCGGCTCCACGCGGATAATCTCGGTGCTCCTCTTTTTTCTGGCGCTCATCGGCATCTCGAATACCATGCTCCTCGCAATCCTTGAGCGCACCCGCGAAATCGGCATGATGCGCGCCCTGGGCATGACCGACAGCCAGATTATCGCGGCCTATGTGCTGGAAGCCTGCTTCATCGGCCTTATCGGTTCCCTCCTGGGCATGGCGCTGGGGTGCGCGGTAAATTATCCCACCGTGAAGTACGGGATTGACTTCTCCGAGATGCTTGAACGGATGGGCGGCAACATGGGGTATCGGGTCTCCGGCGCTTTCAAAAGCGTCTGGGACATTCCCTCGATTATCGGTTCCGGCGTCGCGGCCACGGTCCTGTCCGGTCTTGCGGCGCTGTTCCCCACGCGGCGGGCGGTGCGCCTTAAAATTACCGACAGCCTCCGCTTCGACTAACCCGCCGGCGGCGGGTGGCACAGCATGGCCGCGTGTTGTTTCAAAGTGGTGCAACACCGTGTCCAGTTAGGGGGCTGGCTACTGCTTAGGCGCGGCCAGCCTCCGGCTGTTCTAGCATGGCCGCTTGTTGCGTAGTAATGGTCTGGGCGCGGTAAGCGGACAGTCGTTGTTCGGAGCGCGTGGCGGGAAGCTTATGAAACCGCCGGAGGCTGCCCGCCGGCGGCGGGTGGCACATACGCGTCCTGCGGAGCGGCTGTAAGCGGTCGTTGACTGTTGAGAGGCGCGTGGCTGTAAGCGGTCGTTGACTGCTTTGCCGCGGTACGCAGGAAGCCGTTTAACACCGTCGGAGACGGCCCGCCGGCGGCGGGTGGCACATAAGCGTCCTGCGGAGCGGCTGTAAGCGGTCGTTGACCACTTAGTGGCGCGTGGCTGTAAGCAGTCGTTGACCGCTTTGTCGCGGTTCGCAGGAAGCCGTTTAAAACCGTCGGAGACGGCGGAGACGGCTGAGGAGTTTGTATGAATGATATTTTTTTGAAAGATTCGGGGCGCGGCGCGGTAAGCGGACCGTCGTTGTTCGGGCCGCTAAGCGGGGCGCCGTTTAAAACAGCCGGAGGCTGCGGAGGCTGCGGACGCGGCGGCGCGGGCGCACTTCTTACCATCGCGTTTCGGAACATCTTCCGCAACGCCCGCCGCACCCTGTTCTGCGTGGTGGCGGTCGGGGTGGCGGTGTTCTTTATCATTTTC
>JAITHR010000211.1 GCA_031279895.1 Spirochaetaceae bacterium | reverse complement strand
CTATACGCAGTCTCTAAACATCACAGCCTCCGCAGCCTCCGGCGGCTTCATAAGCTTCCCGCGCCGCGCCACAAACCAATCTAAGACCGCTTAGAGGCGCGATGCGGGAAGCGGACAGTCGTGGTTCGGGGCGCGTATCAAGACGCCGTTGAAACAGCCGGAGGCTGCCAGAGCGCGCATGAATGTTTCCAACGTAAAAACGACCATACCCGAAGCGGAGGGACATCCGGCCAAAGCGCGGGGCATGACGCTTATGAAACAGCCGGAGGCTGCCAAAGCGCGCATGAATGTTTCCAGAGTAAAAACATTCATCCCTGACCCGCACATGAATGTTTCCAGAGTAAAAACATTCGTCCCCAACCCGCGCATGAATGTTTCCAACTTAAAAACATTCGTTTCCAACTTAAAAACATTCGTTTCCAACTTAAAAACATTCGTTTCCGACTTAAAAACATTCGTTTCCAAAGCGCAGACGAATCTTTCCAACGCGGCCATGACTATTTCCAACCCATTCTTGACCAGGAATGACTCATTTCTGACCAGGAACAAATCGTCCTCGTGTAAGGATAGGGCGGTTTTGCGCACGTTTACGACGGAGTTGCGCACGTTTACGTTAGCGGGGCGCCCGAATACTTCATTCGGCCTCCCGCAGCCTCCGGCTGTTTCATAAGCCGTCGCAGGCGGTTCCCCGCCCGAAGCGCAGAGTTGTGTGTCTGAAGCGGGAAGGCGTGGCGCCGAAGCGGGGCGGCGTGGTGCAGAAGCGCGGAGTTGTGGTGCCGAAGCGCGGAGGCGTGGTGTCGGAGCGGGGCGGCGTGGTGCCGAAGCGGGAAGACGTGGTGGCAATGCGCGGAGCTGTGGCGCCGAAGCGGGAAGGCGTGGCGCCGAAGCGCGGGGGCGTGGCGCCGAAGCGTGAGGGCGTGGTGGCAATGCGGGAAGGCGTGGTGGCAATGCGGGAAGGCGTGGTGGCAATGCGCGGAGTTGTGGCGCCGAAGCGTGAGGGCGTGGCGCCGAAGCGGGGCGGTGTGGCGCCGAAGCGGGGGCGCGTGGCGCCGAAGCGTGAGGGCGTGGTGGCAATGCGCGGAGCTGTGGCGCCGAAGCGGGGCGGCGTGGTGGCAAAGCGCGGGGGCGTGGTGGCAATGCGCGGAGCTGTGGTGCCGAAGCGGGGTGGCGTGGTGGCAATGCGGGGTGGCGTGGTGGCAATGCGGGGAGGCGTAGTGGCAATGCGGGGACCGTCTCCGGCGGTTTCATAAGCGTCCTGATACCGCAGCCTCCGAACCGCGCCCAGCCCCTTACTACGTACAACAACGCACGGCTCCCGAACCGCCCGCCGTTGCGCGAAGCGTAGCCGCGCCTAAGCGGTGCAGGTAAAGTAACCGGACAGGGTGTTGCACCATTCGGAAACAACAGGCGGCCATGCTGAAGCCGTCGGAGACGGGCCGCGCCTAAGCGGTGCAGGTAAAGTAACCGGACAGGGTGTTGCACCATTTAAGAAACAACAGTGTTTGAAACAGCCGGAGGCTGGCGTATCGGGAAACAGGGCGCGATAACCGCTTGGTAAGAAAAGGTAGGAAAGAAATCAGGGGAGTTTGACCGCGTGGGCTTCAAAGGTGTCGCCTAAACGGAAGACGCGGCTTAACCGGAGAAAGAGGCGGTAGAGGAATCCGTGCCTCCGGTTTCTGAAAAGACCGCCCAGTATCGGGAACCTTTCGGGATGGTGGCCGGAGATCGCGAGCTTCCGAAGCTCGAAGCCCCGTGCCTTGAGGATGGCCGCCGTATGCTTCGGCTCCCAGAGCGTAAAATGATCCGACGGGCTTTTCTCAAGAAATCCGGCTGCCGAAACCCGCGCCGAAACGCCCCCGAAGGAAGGGGTGGCGAAACTCAGAACCCCGCCGGTTTTAAGAAGCCGGCGTATCTCCGCGAAAACACCCGCCAGGTCTTCAAAATGCTCGATGACGTACCAGAGGCACACCGCGTCAAAGGAGCCGGCAACGAAATCCCGCGTCCCGTGGGAATAGGGGAAAAACCCGTGAAACGCCCTGAGCCCCAGTTCCTCACGGACATAGCGCACCGCGTCCGCCGTGGGGTCAATGCCCACCGGATCGTACCCCCGCTCCCGCGCAGCCGCGAGAAACGGGCCGTAGGCGCACCCGATATCAAGGATACGCGGCGGCACGGAAAGATCCGGCGCCCCGGGAAGCAGGGGGCCCATGACGTCAAGGCGGGCGCGGGCCGCGTCGACGAGAGACGGGAAATCCTCAAGGTACGTCTTCCCGTACTGGTTCCGGTATAACTCGAAGAAATAGGCGCGTTCATAGGCCACCGGCGGCGGCGCGGGCCGCGCCATATACACGAGGGCGCAGGCGGGACAGCGCAGGTACGTCCGGTCCGGGAAACGACTGATGACCGGTGCGCGGGCGCGGGAGCCGCAGACCGGGCAGCCCTTGGGAAAGCGCGGGGCGTAGGTTCCAAGGAGATCCCCCAGCCTCCTTGCGGGCGGTTCCGCAAGGCCGTAGCGCGTTGCGGCCTCTTCGCAGGCGCTGCGGAGTTTCCGCAGAAAGCGCCGGTTTATCCGGCCCGCGCTGTAGAGCAGTTTCGCAAGGCGCCTGATACCGGAAGCGCCGGTTCCCGCCGAAACGAAGCCGGCGGCACGGGCAAGGCTCTCGTGGTAGGCCCCGGGGGACACGAGCAGTACCGGTACGCGGGCGTGGATGCTCTCGAACGCGGTAAGCCCGAAGTGGGTGATGACAAGGTCGTAGGCTGCCAGATGCTCCCGCAGATCCGGGAGAGAGTCGAGAAACGTAACCCCGTGAACCCGGGGGTGCGGGGGGTGCGGGTTAAGGCAGGTGATAAGGGCCCCGGGCGCGGCCAGGGCACGGCACGCGGGAATCGCCGTGTTCTCAAGGTCCGCGCCGCCGAAACTCACGAGAATACGCAGCGGAGATCCGTCCCGCCCTCCCGAATCCGAAAGGGAAAACGAGGCGCGGCGGGCATGGGGCAGGGGAAGGAGGCTCGGATCGCATATATTGGCCGGAGCGGTGCGGGGAAGCGGGGGAAGGAGGTCGATGAGAAACGGGAAGTTCTCCCTACAGGGGCCGCCCTCGTCAATGCCGATAACCGGTCCCAGGGCCGACCACTTCTCAAACTCCTCCGCGGGGGTACGGAACCGGTCAAGGACTATGCAGTCCCACTGCCGGCCTTTTTCCTCTTCTCTCTCAAAGACCGGCAGGGACGTATCCAGCGCGATGCGCCGTTCCCCGGATCCGGCGAACAGGTACGCCTCTTTGCCCATATCCCGCAGGGAGCGCACCAGATCCTGAGAGCGCGTGAGGTGGCCGGTGCCGTGGGCCTTTTCAAGGGACGGAACCACGAGAAACGTCATCTCACCGCCCCTCCGGTCCGAACCGGCGGTAATACGCGGCGATAATCGCTTCCCCCCGGTAGCGGGCGCCCGGTTCCGTGGTTTCGGTTATCTCGGTTATTTCGGTTATCTCCTCGTAGAGCATGGCCGCCCGCTCGTAATCGGCGCGGGTGTCAACGGTTATCCGCAGGCGCGGCCCCCGCCACGGACGGGGCGCGAGGGGGCGGTGGAGGAGAAACCGGTCCGGGTTACCGTAGAGGTAGGGGCAGACGTGTTCCCGCGCCGCGCCGGACGGGGCCTCCGCTTCGGCTCTGAGGAGCGCGTCCGCCCGCACCGCCTCGACTCCCGCGCCGTGGGGAAGCCCCGCGTAGGCCGCGTAGTCCGCGCCGCCGGCTTCCCGGTTAAGCGCGTCCGCCGCGTCGGAGAACACGAACGGGTTGTCTCCGGTAGCGCGTATGACCCGCTCAAGGCCGAAGGCCCGTATCGCCGCGCAGTAGCGGGAAAGCACGTCTTCCTTGGACCCGCAGAGAAGCGCGAAGCCCGCACGGTCGGATAGCGGCGCGAAGGCCCCGCGGGAATCTTCGGGGCAGGCGAGGATATGGCGGTCCGCGGGAACCGTTTTGAGAGCCTCCATCACGCGCAGGAGTAGCGGCTCCCCATCCAAAGGGAGGAGTGCCTTGCCCGGGAGCCGGCTTGAGTCAAGGCGCGCCTGAAGCACCACGCCGGTTACGGCTTTTTTTCCCATTTTTCCCCCTACGCTTCCTGCGGCTCGCTCTTTTCCTGTGCCGGCGGCGCGTCCTGTTCGTCCGCCGCGGCTTGTGCGTCCGCCGCGTCCTGTTCGTCCGGCGTGTCCTGTGCCTCCGCCGCCTGCGCGTCCTGTGTGTCCGCCGCGTCCGGCGTGTCCTGTGCCGCCTGCGGTGCGTCCGCCGCCGGCAGCGTGTCCGGCGCGGCTTGTGCGTCCGCCGCTGGCGGTGCCTCTGCCGCCGGCGGCGGCGGAGCGTGCGGCCTCCGGTATGCCAGCTCTCCTTCGTCCCACAGCTCGGTAACTGCCCGCGCATCGGTGCGGAAGCGGAACCGGTTGGTATATACCCAGCGCCTTCCCTCGGCAAAGTCGTCGAGCGCCGTAAAAAGCCCCTTGCCGGTCCGCCAGAAGTAGGCGGGGAAGCGCCGGAGCGGGATGTAGGCGTAATCGCCCTGGAAGACCGGCGCGAGGTTCTTAAGGTAAAACCGCTGGTAGCTCTCGTCAGCGGTGCTGTCCTCAGGCGGGGTCTCGCCGTCATAGGAGAGCCGCACCATTTGGGTCGCCCCGATCTGTTCGCCCCAGAGGTAGGCACGGAACCCGAAGTCCATAAGCTGCCAGTAGGTACTTTTCAGCGTCCCGTCAAACCCGCCAAGGCGTATAAAGCGCGTGCGGTCATAGATGCCCACCCCGTCAAAGGGGTACAGGCTGTCCTGCCCCTCCCGACTGGGGGTAAAGAGCAGCGTCTTGACGCTGTGCCGGAACAAAGCCGGCGCCGCGACGGTGGGCAGGGTCTCAAAGTGGGAGTTCTGGATTAACGGCACGGTACAGAGCCGTTTATACAGGGTCTTCTGCCCCTCCCCCCGCTCCTCCTGCCCCAGAAAGAGCCGCTCCGCCATACGGGACGCGCCGCCGCTGTAGAGGATGCGCAAATCATTCCAGAACACAAAGAAAAGCGGGCTTGAAAGCTCGGACGCGCCCAGGTTTATCTGTTCCCCCAGACTGACCTGCTCTTTAAGGAGGATAAAGCGCACCTGCGGGAACCTGCCCGAAAGCTCCTCCACGTCGTACCGCTCCTGGGTCCCGTCCATACTGATAATATAATCAAAGCCCACCTTGCTCAGTTCCTGAAACAGGGCGCGGCGCGGGTAACGCCCCCCGCGGGTAAGCACCACCGCGGAAAGGCCGGTCGACGCCCCCCGCTCGTTGCCGCCCACCGCGGTATAGGAGGGCATGGCGTGGTTAAAAGTTGTAGGTATAGTATTCATCGCATTCCGCGCAGATACCTGCGTATTCCCCGCTCCCGTGTGCGCGGTAGCGTTCTTCCCCCCGTTCCCACACCCTTTCAAGAGGCTCGGAGAATACGTTGCCCAGAACCAGCCCGCACGCGAGGTCCTCCCGGCACGCCGGCACGGTCCCGTCAAGAAGCACCGGCATATCCCGCTGTAGGTGCCAGCAGGGGTGGCGCCGGAGCGGGGACAGGTCCGCGGCGCGGAGGTCCGGCAGGGCGCCGCAGAAACCGTCGTACTTCTGGATAATCGTGTTGGCGCCCGCGTCTTTCCAGAACCGGTAAAAGAGCTCCACGTCGTCTTCAGCGCCTTTGACCCGCACCGCTTGCATATAGGCGTCTTTGGGAAAGAGGCGCGCCAGGGTCCCGGCGGTCTCCTGCGCCTCCGCGTACCCGCGCCCCCGTATCTCCCCGTAGCGCTTCGGGTCCCGGGTATCGAGCGAGACGATCCACGAGAGCGGCGCCTGGCGGTTCTCCCGCGCCTTCGCGCCCGCCGCGGCCCGCGCCGCCTCTTCAAGCTCGCCCGCTTTCCACCCGATACCGGAAGTCTCGATGATGAGGGACAGGGACGGGCGGTCAAGCACGCTTTGAATAAGCGCCGTTTTCTTCGGGTGGAGGCTCAGTTCCCCCCAGAGGGAAAGGTCCACCACGCCGTCGCCGGAGAACGCGACGATGCGGTCAAGAAGGTCCGCAAACAGGCCGGGGTCAAGAAAGTCCGGCACCTCCGGCGGGAGCGCCTGACTGCGGGCCGGATAGGGGCAGAAGGCGCAGGACTGGGGGCAGGGACGGGCGGCCTGTATGGGATAGAAATTGGGGAGGGTCCGCAGAAGCGCGGGACGCTCCTCGACGAGGGCGCGGACGCTCTCGGATCCCGCGGCGCCCGCCGCGGAGAAACGGGAGAGGAGGAGCAGGTTCCGCTTGGAATCCGCGGTGAAACTCAGCCTGTGGCCCCGCAGGTCAACCGGCGCGATGGCGGTTTCAATGTCAAAGGCGTTAATATCCTTCTGGATGACCGAGAAAACCGCGTCCCGTTCCACAGGCCCGTCTTCATCGTCCCTGATGATACGCGCAAGGGTCGCGGCCAGTCCCGGGGCAAGGGTTTCCGGCGCGAGACCGTAGGGCCAGCCGTCAGCGTAGGCGTAGTCCGCGGCGTATCTGAGGTGCCGGTC
>JAITHR010000178.1 GCA_031279895.1 Spirochaetaceae bacterium | reverse complement strand
CTTGACGCGCTCCGCCTTCGGGCAGGCGATAATTACACGCGGTTCGTGGCCCTTGACCGGGACTACCTGGCCGCGGTGGTGTCCGCCTCGGCGCCGGATTCCTTTACCCCGTATGTATGGTGGTTTCCGGTCGTAGGCTCGGTGCCGTACAAAGGGTTTTTTAATCCAAAAGACGCGGCGCGGGAAGGGGAAAAACTCAAAAAGAAAGGGCTTGACGTGTGGATACGGCGGGTTGACGCTTTCAGCACCTTGGGCTGGTTCTCCGACCCCCTGTACTCCTATATGCGGGACTATCCGGTGTACCGTCTTGCGGACCTCATCATTCACGAAACCCTCCATGCCACCGTGTATTTGAAGGGACAGTCCCAATTCAATGAGGAGCTGGCGGAGTTTGTGGGGAGAGAGGGGGCGCGGCTCTATATCGAAGCGCGGTTCGGCGCGGATTCCCCTGAGTATGCGGAGATGACGGCTTCGGAAACCGACAGCGCGGCCTACATCGCTTTTATACAGGGCCTCATCGCGGACCTTGAAAGGCTCTATGCCCAGGAAACGGAAGCCGCCGAAAAGTTACGGCGCAAAGCGGCAATCATTCAGGCGGCGCAGAGACGGTTCGCTGCGGAGTACGACGAGGTTTTCAAAAGCGGCGGGTATCGGGGGTTTTCAACTATGGCGGTGAATAACGGGTATCTTGAGCTTTTCAGACTTTATTACGCGGGCGGCGGCTATCTCGAAGACCTGTACGACCGTTCGGGGCGGGATTTGGCCGCGTTTATCGACGCCGCGAAGACCGTGAAGCCCAAAGGCGACCCGCGTACCCAGCTTGAAGACGCGCTTAACGCGGGAAAAGGCGGAAAATAAGGGGGAGGCAGGCGGCGCGGAGCCGCCCGTGCGAAAACACTAGGTATGCGGGGCCGTGCGGGTCCACCGGTCGGCGGCGCAATGCGCCTCGTGGACCGCGCTCATAACCGTTCCCCGAAACGCGCCTTTCTCAAGGGCGGCAATTCCCGCGATCGTGGTGCCGGACGGGGAGGCCACCATGTCCTTAAGTTCCGCGGGATGTTTTCCGGTCTCCTTCACCATTGCGGAAGACCCCAAGACGGTCTGCACCGCGTAACGGAGCGCGCGCGCTCTGGAAAGGCCGGCGCGTACCCCCGCGTCCGCAAGGGCCTCGATAAAGAGATACACGAAAGCCGGACCGGAACCGGAGAGGCCGGTTACCGCGTTGAAATACTCTTCGTCTATCCGGTCAACAATGCCCGCGCCGGAGAGTATCCTTTCAAGTGCCGTGATCGTTTCCTCCCGCACTTCATGGGAAGAACAGAGGGCGATAACCCCTTCGCCGATGAGTGCCGGCTGATTGGGCATTATCCGTACCACCAGGGGGTTCTCGTCCCACACGGGGCCGCGCAGGGCCTCCTGAATACGGGCGATCGTCCAGCCCGCCACCATGGAGACCACCACCGCCTGCTTTCCCGATGTTGCCCGCTCTTTTATGACCGGCGCGATCTCGTCAAGCACCCCTAAGAGCGCCTGGGGCTTTACCGCGAGGAACACGAGGTCCCCGTCCCGCGCCGCATCCCTGTTTGAATCATAGACCTTCCCGCCGACCGACCGCGCCGCTTCGCGGGCTTTCTCTTCGTCAGTGTCCGTAAAGCCGATGATTCTTCCGCCGATGATTTTCGCCGCGCCTTTCATCAGCGCCGCGCCCATGTTGCCGCTCCCTATACACGCGATAGTCATCTCTTGCCTCCTCTGCCTCCTCCGGCATGATTTCAGGGGCGCGTATCCGCCCTTGAAAGAGTATTTTAGGATACACCGTGATTCCCAGTTTCTTTTCCAGCGCGGAAAACCGCGCAAGCTCTTCCCGATTCCCGATCGTTACCATAAGGCCCCGTTTTCCGGCCCGCGCCGTGCGCCCCGCCCGATGTATGTAGGCTTCCTCCCCGGAGGGCGCGTCCAGCTCAATAACGTGGCTTATGTCTGGAATATCCAGGCCCCGCGCCCCCAGGTCGCTTGAAACCAGTACCCGCGCCCGTCCGGCCCTGAAGTCCGCGAAAGCCTGACGCCGCGCGCCCTTGTCCCGCTTGTCAAGGTCGCTGTAAAGTCCCGCGGCGGCAACGCCGTGCTGCTGAAGCTGGGAAACCACGAACCCCACGTCGGATCCGCGTCCGGTAAATATCAGGGCTTTCTTGGCGCGGGAGGCCGCGAGAAAGTTTCGGAGAACCTCAATTTTCCGATTATTCTCGCTGTAAAGCGCCCAGTGGCGTATATGATCCCGCAGTATCTCCTGGGCCGTTGTCTCGATAAACGCAGGCTCGTTCCCCATAAGCGGCAGGATACGCGCTCTGCTCTTCTCGGAAATCGTGGCGGAGCAGGAGACCGTAAGCCGGTTATCCGGCACAAGGCCCGCGAGCGCGCAGGTATCCGCCGCAAGCTCCGCGGAGGTCAGCCGGTCCCCCTCGTCAAGCGCCAGAAAGCGCACCCCCCCAAGCCGGAGTTTTCCCATGCGGGCAAGCTGGAGGAGCCGCGCCGGATTTCCCACGATAACGCGGGGCTTGTCCCGGCGCAGCAAATCTATCTGGCGGCTCATACTCGCCGACCCGATAAGAAGGCCGGTCCCGACCGTTCCCTCCGCTCTTTTCTCCAACAGAAAATCCGCCTCCCCCTTTATCTGGGCGCACAGCTCCAGTGTGGGCGCCGCGATGAGCACCTGCGGGTCCCCTCCGTCGGAAGCGATGCCGGCAAAGGCGGACTGGAAAATCGGGATAAGGTACGCGAAGGTCTTGCCGGTGCCGGTGGACGAGCGGAACAGCACGTTTTCCCCGGCCAGAATGCGGGGAATAACGAGCGTCTGTATCTCCGTGGGGCTTCGTATGTCCCGCTCCCGCAGGCGGTCCGCAAAGGAGGCGGCGCATCCCAGGCTGCGAAATCCGTTCCCGTCGCTCCGCGCCGTTTCTCTTCTTTCCGTGTTTTCCATTTTTCCCCTCCGTATTCCCCCGCCGCGTATCCCCCGGCAGGCACCGCTTTACCGCCGCTTGCGGTACCGCTCGTATTCCCGCAGCATGGAGTCAACGAACCGTTCTATCGAATAATTACGGGAAAGCTCCGCGGACCGCTCCCCCATTGCGCGGTTCTTCTCAGGATCGGCGAGGATTTCAAGGGCTTTTTCCCAGAGGCGGCTGTCGTCCGCCACGGCCCAGCCGTTTTCCCCGTTTTTAACCATGTCGGCGATGCTGGTATCCGCGGCGGCCACCACGGGAAGTCCGGCGGCCATAGCCTCAATAAAGGTTATGGGATGCACCTCGCTGTGGGAGGCGCTCATAAAGAGGTCCCCCGCGGCGTAGGCGCAACATATCTCTTTGGGCCACGTAAGGTAGCCGGTAAAGACAACCGCGTCGCTTATCCCCAGATGATACGCTTCCCGCCACAGTTCCCGCCGGTCCGGGCCGTCCCCGATGAGTGCCAGCTTGACACGGGGATCCCGCGCCGCGATTTCTTTGAAATTGGCAAGGAGGGTATAGATGTTTTTCTCGGTGCCGAGCCTTCCCACAAACACGATGAGTTTATCCTGCGGCGGGATATGGAAGCGCTCGCGGAATTCCGCCGCCTCCTTTACCGTGTCAGCGGACCGGTTATAGAAATACGAGAGATCTATGCCGTTCGGCACCAGCGCCACCGGCTTCGTGTAACGGATTTCCCGAAGAAACTGCTCTATCTTTCTCGACGGGGCAATCACGCACCGCTGGCTCCGAAGGATGTGGGTAAAAATCTTGGGCAGGTTCCGCTTGAGGATAGGCTCGAACACCGGCAGGAACAGGGGAATGTAGGAGAGGTAATCAGGATAATAGGTATGGAGCGTATGAATAGAGGGAATATCGAGCTTTTTGCTTACCCAGCGGCTTGCCATATAGAGGCTGAATTCCGAATGGGTGTGAATAATATCAAGGTTAAGGGGGCGGGCGAGGTCAATGATCTGACGCCCCACGAAAAGCCCGATGCGGTGCTGCGGCTCCGTGGGGAACTGGACCGACTTTATTCTGAAAACCCCGGGTTCGTCCTGCGCCTTCGGGTGCCGCACGGTAAACACATAGGCCCTATGCCCCCGCTCTTCAAGAGCCGTTTTGAGCGTCCGCGCCACGGTAACAATCCCGTTTACCTGGGGCGTATAGGTGTCGCTAAAGATGCCGATGTTCATACAATCTCCGCGTATCAGATGCCCCGTGCCTCAAGGCTTTTTCGGGGGATCGGGCCTGGGTCTCTTTCGAGGCGCGCTCCCCCCGGTATGATACGCTCTTCTCCTTGCCTTCCCGCTCTTTTCTCTCTTCCAAAAGCGTCCCGATACCGCGGCAAACCGTCTCCGACGGCTTCATAAGCGTCCCGATACCGCGGCAAACCGTCTCCGACGGCTTCATAAGCGTCCCGATACCGCGGCAAACCGTCTCCGACGGCTTCATAAGCGTCCCGATACCGCGGCAAAGCCGGCACGGCCCGCGCCCGCTTCTTTAAGAAACG
>JAITHR010000159.1 GCA_031279895.1 Spirochaetaceae bacterium | reverse complement strand
TACGACAAAAGGTATACCTTTTATGACGGTGTAAAAACCGAAACAGATTGAAATGAGTAATGTATTTCCATACAGTATCATGCCTTATGTACGCTGGTCTTATTGTTCAACAGCCTCCGGCCCGTCTCCGACGGTTTCATAAGCGTCATGCGCCCCGCTCCGAACAACGACCGTCAGCTGACCGCCTCCGGCGGCTTCATAAGCGTCCCGCGCCGCGCCTCGAAGCGGTCAACGTCCGTTTTGCCGCGGTATCAGGAAGAGCTTATGGAACAGCCGGAGGCTGCGTTTGGCCGGAAGATCGGGGAAGCGTGTAGAAAAAAGAAAAAAATCTCAAAAACGGTTTGACTTTTTGTTTGGGCGGATTTATATTTTGACTATCGTATATTTCAGAGGAAGAGGGGTGTAATTCCCCCGCTATCCCGTAACTGTAATCAGGGAGCCGTTTTTTAGAAAAAGAAAAAAAGCGGCGGCTCCGGCAGAGACAGCCACCGGCGCGGCGCGTCGGGAAGGCTTGACGGAGCGGGAAAAACCGGTAAGTCAGGAGACTTTGGTATACGGCTCTTTATTTTTTGAGACCCCGCGGATTGGGTCTTTAGAAACGTGATTATACGCTAACCATAATCATTTTCTGGCACACCCTCGTGTAACAAAGGGAGGGGGGAGGAATAGTATGCCCAGAATGATATGGCCGGCGCCCTGTCTTAAACAGCGCGGCGTGATGCCGCTTTTTTCGGCTTCTTTTTTTATTCGTTTTTTATATAAAAAATCCTTTTCACTCGTGTCCGAAGCGGCCTTCGCGCCGCTTCGGTGTTTCCTTTCGGGAACTGTTGCAGAGAGGAGGCCCGCCATGACGTAAACGCGGTCAGCTCCCGCAGGTTTCGCCGGTTGCCTGTTTACTCCGATTGCAAAGGGGAAATACAAACCGGCGCGTTATAAAGGGGAAAAAGGGGGAAAGGAGAAGGGAGAAGGGGGGAATTGAAAAAACGAGCGCGTGTGTAGGAATAACGTGAAAGTGTATGGGTAGTCTAAAGAGAAAAAAGTGAGGTTTAGAGAAAAAAGTGGCCTCTGGAAAAAAGGACATTACAAAATAGATGAAAAAATAAAAATGCCGTATTCAGACCGGGACGAAAGTCCGCCGGACGTTGTCCGGCAGGATCTGAAACGGCGCGTTAGATAGGAGACGATAGTATGCGTATTTTGAAGAAGGTATCTGTGATTACTGCGGCGGCGGCCATCGGTTTGGCCGTTCTTTTCGGGTCATGCGAAGACGCGCTGGGCGCGAAAGGAAACGACGCGACCAATCCCACTAACCCCACCAATCCCACTAACCCGACCAACCCCACGACCCCCGGAGGCGGTCTGCCGCTTACCGCGGACGTGGAGTTCGGTACGATTAACGGGTACACGGACATAAATATCGGCCTCGACATGGATCATCTTGCGGAAGCGGCGCAGACCATCGAAATGGGGGTCATTGAAAAGAAGGCGGCCCATTTTACGGTGCTTAAAGCGGCGGGACAGACCATCACGCTGAGCGGCGCGGACGCGGCGGCGGTAACGCTCCTCACCGAGGGAACAACTATCGAGGGAAGCGAGACTGCGGCAAGCGACACCACCGCCATTGTGAGCGTTGACCTGGATGATTTTGACACCCAGTTTGAGGGCAGGGCCTACGAGTTCGCCCTTACGGTGAGCGAGGCGGAGAAGACCGACAAGGTCTACACGATACGGCTTGACGCCCGGCCGGACTTTACCGGCGCGGCGGTCTTTGCGGTTGACCGCACGGTAGATTACGACCGGTGCGGGGAGTGCGGGGATTGCAGCGCCTTTAACCGGGGCTTGAGCGACGGGGACGCCTGTGTGAAAGGCGGGAAACTGACCCGCATAACCGAGGCAAACCTGGGGAACTTTATTACGACCAGCCTCAGCGGGACCCAAAACACCGCTACCAGCGCGGTGCCGCTGGATCAGGTAACGAACCTCACCAAAGCCCTGGTCTGGGTTGACCACAACGCGAAGGCGGAGACCGAATACCTTATCCGCGTGGAAAATAACGAGGCCATGGTGCGGCACAATCTGAGCGTGATGAACGAAAGCAATGTTATCATACGCATACGGGGCTTTAAAGAAGAGCAGACTCTGACATGGGACACGATAAATGGAATACAAGAAAATATAATAACAGACACTTCACAAACGATTAATAAACGTAATAGCAATACCCCTATTAACTGCAACAATAGTACTCACTATGGATTTGGCTGGTTTAACATTGGTTGGAACTCCAAGATCTATCCGATTACCCTGCAATTAGAAGAGAACATTACCTTGGACTGCACTGATTTACCTTATATAGGTAGTTATTTTCGTAGTCTGATTTATATATTTAACGAAAACGCCAGCTTTATTATGGAAAACGGCTCGAAAATAACCAATTTTACTGCAAGCACGAATGTAACATACAACTGTATAATTCTTTTAGATAAAGCTAACCAGCTCAGTTGGCTCAAAGGCGGTGAAATCAGCAATTTTAAGAAACATCAAGACGCAATGAAGTATGGTTTTATACACTTCGCTAAAGCTACAGATAGGTTTAAGAAAAGCGGCGGCACCTTTTTAGGTAATGACCATACTATACTAACGATAAGCGGCACAAGACAACTATCTTTAGTATCAGAGAGAAATGATTATAATTTTACTAACACTAATATGGATGATTATGTATCAAATTAATTCTAATACACGAAACGCTATGAGCGTATGTATTTACTTAATTTATATAAACCCTATTGCATTGGTTTCAATCAAATTACCCGTTGGGTAATCGAAACAATAACTGTTTTATTTTCTAGGAGCATTTCTTTATGAAAAAAAAGAAATTAGCAGCAAAGAGAGAACTGCTGGCCAGTTTCACCGTGCTTGACACGGTGTATCAGGGGCCGCGGCTCATGTATGTGGCGGGAACCATCGGGAATCCGGTTGTTTCTATTGATAGTCCGGCGGATTCGGATCTGGAGATCAGAAACGACCAGCCCCCAGAGGATTCCCAGGACCCGGTGCTTTTCTCGTATACCGTTCCCTCAAGCAGCGGCACTGATCGGGAACTGCGGATACTGCTGGCAAAAATCCATACGCCTGAAGCGGGACTGCCTTCCACTGTAAGGTATTCGGTTATCAAGCCCAGCGCTGACGGAAGTGACTGGGATTGGCAAACCCAGAATATAACCCTTAATGCAGGCGGGGCGCAGGCTGCCACTAATCCTCACGGGGTTGCCCAGGTTGGGGACGACCTCTACATTATTGACTACGACGCCCGTAAGGTCTGGTTTGTGGGGACCGCGGCGCTGGACAGCGCGACTGAGGGCGCCGCGGTTGACGTGGCAGGGGTTATTGACCTGAGCGAAGAAGCCCTTGGCGTGGATATTGGTTTGCCTCCCGACGCGAAGGGCCAGGGGATCATCTATCTCCAAGACGGAGACGACGAGTACCTCTTTGCCCTGTATATTATCAGTGTCGTAAACTATCCTGATGTTACCTACGAACCAAGCATCCTCATGCGGCTTACAAAAACCGGCGGCGCGTTTGGGTTCAATGCCAGGACCGACGTGGGCAGGAACGCTCAGGAGATTATTCCGGTTACTGGTATATCAGGGACGCGCCTCCTTATTCCGGCTATCGGCGGCAAACAGGAATCGAACCTTACCAATGGAGCGTTCTCTAATATCACCAGAGTTGACCCCTTTGCGTCCACGCTGAGCGCCGACGTCATCATCGAAGGGGATGCTCCCGCCGCCGCGCCTAGTGACACCGGCACCTATGACATCGCGGCAATCGCAGCCCAGGCGGGGTCGGCATCAAACGGGGGCATTGTCTACATCCTCACCTTCACCTTTGGGCCGAACTTTAAGAGCCTTTTCTGGAAGCTCTACAAAACAACCGGTAATATGCTTATTACTCTTGACGTGGTTCTTACTCCGTCAGAGATGGAAGCTGACCCGGATGATTTCACCCTGGTGGACAGCGGCCAAACATTCGGCTACCCAGACAGTAGTGGTGAAACCGGATACGCGGGGCTTTCTTACTGGGACATTCTCTATGAGAACGGCGTGGATCAGTATGATCAGGGGAGGCTCTGGTTCCGCAGAAACGGCATTCGCATAGCCTCTGCCGCTGATTATGAAAACCCCCACTGGTTCTTTGGCTTAGGCGTGGATCGGGGGCAGATAGGCGGAGAGAACATCAACTCCCTTGAGCTTACCTGCGAAACCCTGCGCCAGATCGCGGCGGGCTTCTCTGGCAAACGGGGCTTCAAGATCGCGGCTCCGCGGGTCAAGGCCCATGCGCTCAAAGCAAAGGCCCGCTCGATTGCGATGCCGGAACCGGAAGAGCGAAAGTAATTTTTTAAAAGTATGTCCGGCTGGGGCGGGGTTCTCCCTGTCCCGGCTGGTTTACCCCCAATCAAAACAAAGGAGCTATCAGCATGAAAATAAAAAGAATGAACGTAATTGGACTTATAGCCGGAGTGTTTGTCCTCTTGGCTGCCTGCGACCAGACAGGGGAGTCGTCAAGCGGACGGGAAACTGACGGGTGGGAAAACTGGGAAGAAGAAGAGGATCCGCGGGTACTGGTGGACATCACGGTTGAGCCGCCGGACACGCTGATTTACGCCCTGGGACAGCCCTTTGACCCAACCGGTATGGTGGTTGAGGGGTTTTATGACGACGGGTCAAGCCGCGCCCTTGGGGAGTCGGAGTATACGATAGAGATGCCGGACATGACCGTCGCGGCAGCCAAAGTCGTTACGGTCAAGGCCGCCGAAGGAGCCTTTACGAAACGCTTTCAGATAAGCGTGCGGAACGACACGAAAATCCTGCGCTCCATTGCCATAACCAGACCGGCAACAAAAACCGCGTTTGAGATCGGCCAAGACCTCAGTACCACAGGCATGGTCGTTACCGGAGATTTTTTCGATTCCGCCTCCCAGACCCAAAGTTATGAGCCTATCACCGCGTATAAAACCACCGGCTACTCCAAGCTAAAGCGGGGAACCCAGGCCATCAAGGTTAAGGCAAACGGGCAGAGCGCGGCTCCCTATAACGTAACGGTCTCGGTTCCGGCAAGCGCGGCGGTGAGCGTCTCGTTCAAAAGACAAGGATTCCATAACCACTTTCTTAAAGGTCAAGCTTTCAACCAGGTGTCAAGAGACATTATGGTAAAGGCACAAGTAAACGGCATTATCGCCAATTTCGGCCATGATGACCTGAGTATCACTGATTTCTCCGGCTACAATTCCGACGCAACAGGGCAGCAGGCCCTCACCCTCAGGCTTGACCAGAAGACCGTTTCTTTTAATGTGCAGGTCTTGGACGTTGAGCCGCACGTGTACTTTGACTACGGATATATGCGCCTCCCCAGCGACCTAAACGGTGTAGGCCCCGGATCCGGCAAATATTACGCCCAGGCAGGGGAGAAGCTCACCCTCAGCGCGGTGCGCTTTCTTATCGGGTATGACGCGAACAATCAGGACGCAGGCGTTACCTATAGCTGGAGCGTAACCCAAGGAACCAATTACACGGCGCCGCACACAACCGGCGAGTTTTTTGACTTTACCCCGAACGCCGCCGGAACCTACACGGTACAGGTCAGCGTAACCGGCAGGGATTATATTACCGGACAAAATACCACCAAAATCGCAACAACCGATGTGGTCTGTTACAGCGGAACCGTTCAAACCGCAAAGACCTTTCCTGATGCGCCCGGGCTGCGGAACTTCGCCCCCGGGCAGTTCACCTCTGGAGGCAACGGGTTTGGCTGGAGCCTGGGCGCCCAGGGCGGCTACCGCGTGTGGCGAGTGGATTCTCATCAAGACAGTTACTATATTGGGGGAAACGCCTTCGGGCAGTGGCTCGAGCCCGGGGTCGTATGGATGATGGAAGACAAGAACAACAACAACATTCCCGATGAAATGTGGTACGAGCTTAAGGGCGGGGAGGACGACACCAATCCAAGCCAGATTACGCGGCGCTACGGGTTGATGTATTTCCACGCCACAGGAGAATCCATTAATCAGTATGGCCAACCGGTAACGGGCCTTCCCTGGGTTGACAGCAAGGGGCGCACCGGCACCATGGAGGGTGGTTGGCCACGATACTGGGGCGTCTCGGATGCCGAACCTTGGGTTCTCTACACCGGTACCCTCTTGCGAGACACCGGCGAAATGGTCACCAATTACAATATTGAAAATATGTTCGGCTATGTCGATGCTCTTAACGGGAAGAATCATGCTGTTTCCAAAGCGCGGCGAGCAGACGGCTCACCTGCGAACCTTACCAACGTCCGCTTCATCAAAGTCCAGACTGCATTCTTTGCTTATGGTAATATGTTCGGCGAAATTTCCACAGAAATAGGTTTCGCCGACGGACTGGGTGTAACAACCGACTTCCCCATGCCGTCAGGGGCGTACTGATTACACAACCGGTGCGTACTTAGGGCGCACCGGCCATCGCGCCCTATCCTGCGTCTGCCGGCTAGGGCGCGTTCTGTACCACGCAGAGCCACTCGGCTTCCGCCGCAAGCTCGTCCCCTACAAAGGCTTTGCCCGCCTGCTTCAGCATCTTCTGCGAGACCCGCAGGTTCTCGATTTCCAGCCGAACCTCCTCCCCGGGGCGCACCTGGCGGCGGAACTTCACCTTGTCAACTGACGCGAGAAAAAAGAGCGCGTCCCCTCCAAGGCTGCCGGCCTTCCGCAGGCCCGCGCCGCCGGCCTGGGCCATGGTTTCTATAAGAATAACCCCCGGCACCACCGGATACCGGGGAAAGTGGCCGGCAAAAAAGAATTCTTTCTCGGTGAACACATAACGCGCCGTAATGCGGCCCCCCTCGGCTGGCGCAACCTCGTCCACAAAGAGAAACGGCTTCCTGTGGGGAAGAAGCCCCTCGATTTCACTTGTTTCGTTTCTTGTATCGCTCATAGACGCCTCGTTTGGGAAATTTCGGGAAAGGGTTAGGGGCGGGAACGGTATTTTCTGAACACCGCGACCCCGTTATGCCCGCCGAACCCCAGGGAGCCGGACGCGGCGATCTCAAGCTGGCCGTACTGTATCGTGTTCGGCACATAATCAAGGTCGCAGGCCGGATCGGGGTTATCAAGGTTGATGGTCGGCGGGAAATAGCCGCCCCTTATGGCCAGTACGCAGGCAATCGCCTCAAGCCCGCCGCTTCCCGCGACGCAGTGGCCGGTCATGCTCTTGGTGCTGGAAATCTTCAGTTTGTAGGCGTGATCCCCAAAGGCGTACTTTATCATCTTGGTTTCCGACGGGTCGTTTATCTCCGTGGAGGTGCCGTGGGCGTTGTAATACTGCACCTCTTCCGGCATCACCCCGGCGTCCGCAAGCGCCGTCCTGATGGCGCGTCCCCCGCCTTCCCCGCCGGGGGACGGGGAGGTGATATGATAGGCGTCGGCAGTGGCGCCGTAGCCCGCAAACTCCGCAAGGATAGCCGCGCCCCGCCCAAGGGCGTGATCCTCGCTTTCCAGTGCCAGCACTCCGGCGGCCTCTCCCAGCACAAAGCCGTCCCGGTCCGCGTCAAAGGGGCGGGAGGCTTTCTCCGGCTCGTCCCGCCGCTTGGTGGAAAGGGCTTTTAACATCTGGAAGCCGCCGATGGCAAACGGCACCACGCAGGCTTCGGTGCCGCCGGCGACCGCCACCTCGCAGCGTCCCGATCGTATCAGGTCAAGCGCCTGCCCCAGCGCGTCGGTGCCGGAGGCGCAGGCGGTCACCTGGGTGAACGCCGGGCCTTTAAGACCGAACAGAATAGAGATATTTCCCGACGCCTCGTTACTTATCATAAGGGGAACCGTCAGGGGAAGCATCCGGCGGGGTCCGTCCTTAAAGAGCTTGCGGAACGACTCGCTTACCACCTCGAAGCCGCCGATGCCGTTTCCCATGACCACGCCGGCGCGCTCGGCATCGCAGGTTATCCGCCTGCCGCCTTCAGGCGCGTCGGCAAGAAGCCCCGCCTGTTCCAGCGCCTGGGCCGCGGCTGCGGCGCCGAATTGGGTAAACCGGCACATCTTGCGGGCTTCTTTCTTATCAAACCAGCGGGACGGGTCAAAGTCTTTGACCTCCCCGGCAATCGTAACGTCAAATCCGGCGGTATCAAAGTGGGTGATAGGGCCGATGCCGCTCTTTCCCGCCTTGATGCTCTCCTCAAACGCTTCGACTGAATTACCAATAGGAGACACGAGCCCCATACCGGTAATAACGACCTTTCTTTTCACGCTTTTCATAGTATATACTCCCTTTCACAGCCTCAGCCTCCGGCTGTTTCACCCGCCAGCGGGTTTTAAACGGCTTCTTGTCCCGCGCCCCAAAGCGGTCAACGCCCGCTTCGGCACGGTATCAGGACGCTTTTATGCCTCCGCCGCTGGCGGCTAAGTGAATAGTCCGCCGTCAACGGAAAGCACTTGGCCCGTAATATAGGAAGAGCGGTCAGAGGCAAAGAAAAGCACCGCAGCAGCCACGTCCTCAACCGCGCCGGCGCGTTTCAGGGGGATACGGGAGAACATCTGCTCCCGCGCCGCCTCGCTCATGGCGCGGGTCATGTCGGACTGGATAAACCCCGGGGCCACCGCGTTGACCCGTACCCCCCGCGCCGCCACTTCCAGCGCCAGAGACTTGGTAAGCCCGATAAGGCCGGCTTTGCTTGCCGCGTAGTTCGCCTGCCCGCCGTTCCCGTGTACGCCCACCACGCTTGCCATGTTGACAATCGACCCTTTCCGGCGGCGTATCATGTCCCGCCCCACGGTGCGGGACACAAGAAACGCGGCGGTAAGGTTCACGTCCAGCACTTTCTGAAAATCCTCCAGGGTCATCCGAAACGAAAGGTTGTCCCTCGTGATGCCCGCGTTATTCACTACCGCGTCAAAGCCCTGCGCCTCGGAGAGCGCCGCCTCAACCGCCTGTTCCACTGACCGGAGATCCCCCAAATCCGCGCTCGTCCAGCGCAGTTTCCCGGCCCACCGGTCAAGCCGCTCCGCTAAATCCGGCGGCTCTTTGGTTCCCACGCCCCATACCTCGGCCCCTTCAGCCAGAAAGAGGTCCGCAACAGCCCGCCCTATGCCGCGGGACGCGCCGGTAACCAGCGCCTTTTTGCCTGCCAACTCCATAACCTACCCCCGTACTCCCGTAATCCCGTCAATATCCGCCGTTTTTCCCGCGGCAACGCACGGAAACGGCGCGTTGATTTCTTTCCACAAGCCCTGAAGCGCGGTTCCCGGTCCGGTTTCAAGGGCTACGGTAAGCCCGCTTTGACCGGCAACGGCAGCTTCCTCGTCAACCCAGCGCACGGGCTCGACAATGTGGCGCAGGGAGAGCGCTTTCGCTTCGGATCCGGTGCGTACCTCTGCGCCGGTAACATTGGAATAGAGGGGGATACGGGGGTCGTGAAAGGGAACTTCCGCAAGCGCCGGCGCGAACCGCTCCCGCGCCTCTTCCATAAGGGGCGAATGAAAGGGGCCGGCCACCGCAAGCGGGACGACCCGCCGCGCTCCGGCCTCTTTGAACCGCCCGGCAGCCGCTTTGAGGGCTTTCGCGGTTCCGGCCACCACCACCTGGCGGGGGGAGTTCAGGTTCGCCGCGTAAAGGTCCGCAAGCCCCTCCTCGTCCCGCCAGCGGGACACGAGAAGCGCCGCCTGTTCCGGCGGAAGCCCCAGAACCGCGGCCATGCCCGGAGCGTCCGCGCCGGTTCCTATCCGGTCTACCGCCTCCTGCATCGCCTCCCCGCGGGCTTTCACCAGTTTGAAACAGTCTTCAAAGGAAACCACGCCGGCTGCTGCAAGGGCCGCGTATTCCCCAAGGCTGAACCCGGCGCATCCCGCGGGCATGACCCCCCGTTCCCCCAGGTACGCGAAAGCCGCAAGGTTCACGAGGGTAATCGCCGGCTGGGAGAGGTCGGTGCGTTTCAGGGTTTCCGCGTCCGCGTTTCTGAGGAGTTCCCCCATATCCCTCCCCATAACGGCAGACGCGGTCCCGAACAGCGCTTTGCCGGCGCCGCCCGCCTCTTCAAAGTCCGCGCCCATGCCTTTGTACTGGGCGCCCTGGCCGGGGAACAAAAAAACCGCTTGTATGTGTGTCATTTTCTTTATACTTTCCCTGCGCCGCCCGCCGCTCTGTTACCGCGGACAACTCCCCCATCAAAGCACATTCCCGCCTATACTGTCAACCGCCCAGCCTCCGGCTGTTCTAGCATGGCCGCCGTCTCCGGCTGTTCTAGCATGGCCGCAGCCTCCGGCTGTTCTAGCACTGTTGTTTCTTAATGGTGCAACACCGTGTCCGGTGAGCGGGCTTGCACAGCCCAGGCGCGGCCAGCCTCCGGCTGTTTCAGCATGGCCGCTTGTTGCTTCCAAACGGCGCAACACCGTGTCCGGTGAGCGGGCTGGCTGCTACCCAGGCGCGGCTACGCTTCGCGCAACGGCAGGCGGTTTGCGAGCCGTGCGTTGTTATGCGCCACAGCCTCCGCAGCCTCCGCCGTCTCCTAACTGCGTCCTGCCCCGCGCCTTACAGCCGGTCAGTCCGCTTAACCGCGCCTGTAAGCAGTCTTTGCCCGCTTTGAGCCGCTCCGCAGGACGCTTATGGAACCGCCGGAGGCGGCTTATGCGCCTCCGCCTCCCCCGCTGTTCCCGCCGCCGGCGGGCGGAGGCTGGGCGAAGCGTAGCCGCGCCTAAGCAGCAGCCAGCCCGCTCACCGGACACGGTGTTGCACCATTAAGAAACAACAGTGTTTGAAGCCGTCGGAGACGGCGCGAAGCGTAGCAGCGCCTGGACAGCACTGATTCGCTCAATGGACAGGGTGTTGCACCATTCGGAAGCAACAGGCGGCCATGCTGAAACCGTCGGAGACGGTTTACGGTAGGGAGGGTAAGGAGGTTGTTTCATGCTAAAACAACAGGTA